>JAEWZA010000246.1 GCA_023395575.1 Bacillota bacterium | reverse complement strand
AATCTAAAGTGCCTTCAGGAAGAAGAAGACGGTAACCGGTTGTTTCCATTATATTAGTGCGTGATATTTTATATACGACAAAGATAAGAATTATAAAATTAAACCCTCAGGTTTTTACATTGATCCGAAAAGGCTTTAAATTAGTGTAAGAGAGGGGTATAAAATAAAAAAGGAGTACCGCTGTACTCCAACCTTTGTTAACCTTAAATCTAATACTATGAAAAACACAGTGCAAATATACGGGCTTTTTTGAAACTGGCAAGAAGTGGAGGATAGAAAGTGTGTATATATAACACTTATTATAAAAAACCTCTCTGTATTACAGCTTTTTTAAGATTATACGGATTTGTCAGAATCCGTATAATCAATGATTGACATTATGCTTGCAATAATTTCAATATATATTTGCCGGGCATAATAATTCGTGCTTTCAACTGTGGCGAGCTATTCAATTCGTATAGAATCTTCCAAATCTTACCTCCCAGTTTCCCAAAATCCGTCAGGCTAAGAATGGCATTCAGTTCTTGAATGACGGTCACTTTTTGGCGTGCCAGTTCTTCCAGTAGTCCCATGTAATTGTGGGTACTTTTATTGAGTGCATATTCCGGTGGAACAAGAAGAATCTCCTCCTTCTTTCTTCCCGTCTCCCCTTGGGGAGATAGAGAGGGGTTTTCTTTATTCTCTTTATTTAGTTTATAAGCTAAAGCACTGCTTGATTTTGCCTCTCTGATTCTCTGCTGGTTAACTAATCCGCCACGACGTCCCGACTCTTTTTTGGCTTCCTGTTGAGCGTCCCATGGCTTCATACGCATGCTGAGACCGGGCGATGAGAAACTTGTGTCATTGACTTCAAACAGTGCATAGTCGTAGATGATTCGTCTCATGGTAGTGGTTGTCACTCTGGCTTTTTGCGCTAGTATGGGAATTACTTTTAGGCTTGCTTTGTAGCCCTCTTGTACTCTCAAAAACTCAAGTATTGTCCAATAAATACCGTATCCTTTCATACCTTCTTCTTGTATCATAATCATTATTTTTAAGTTGCTGCCTGCATTGGCATCATGTAATAGGTAAGCTTCCATAGTTGTTTAATTATTGAATAGTCAGACAATTGGTTTCCATTCCAGAAAATTCTCTATGAGGAAAGTTCTCCATCCCTGTTGCTCGGCATCCCAATACGCAACGTGCGCTTTGATGTCTGTTATGTGGTGCTTGCGGTGAAAGTCCTGTTCATAGAAGCGTAGTGTGCCTCTTCCTAGGTAGAAACTTCCATCTTGTTTGCTGTACGCTATTAGTGCATAACCGTAATGCATATAGTCCAGCAGAGATTCTATGCGTTGTGCCATCCATCGGGCGGTTTCCAGCTTTAATTCTGTGTTTTCCAACACTCGTTTTTCCCATAGCTTTTTTGTCTTCTCATTTTTCGTTACATACTTGTCTTCTGACCCTTTTTCTCGTTTTTCCATTTTTTTTGATTTTAATGGTTTATAAATCTTTGATTATCAGATACGCAAAAAGGGCTACACCCTTTGCCTTGGATGGCTACACCCTTTTATGCTTAGGGCTACACCATCCGGGCGGAAGGGTGTAGCCCTTTCATCCGTGTGCTGACGGTGGCAAAATTACCACCATTCCGAATACCTATCTATCAATGAACAATTTTTACATCATATCCATAAGGATCTATTTGGGTAGTATCTTCCTTTTTGATTACTGCCCAAACCTTTTCCAATTCGGTTAATATAGTGCTGTAAGTCAATTGGATGTGTTCTCCATGTCGTGTTTTGGTAAAGTCTTTTGATTCACTTAGGAGTTTGGCAATATCCGATATTGTTTGGATTTCGGTTCCTTTGAAATAGCCTAATTTAAAGGATCTTAGCACACCGACATAAAAGTAAGTCTTATCTCCAAAATAGATTCGTTCTGAAAGTAGCTTTTCATCCGCTATTGTCACATGCTTGACCTCTTTTTTCTTACTAGGGTCTTGTTCTACACGATGATACGATTCGCTTCTCAGTTTGTTCTTGTTGACTTCTGTCTTTTTTTTACTTCTTTCATTGTTTTCATTGTTTAAATTTTAACTGATTTTTAATTGGTTAAAAAAAGCAAAAGTACAAAAAATGACCTGTTTGCAGTAGAAAATTTGGAGAAATGAAAAAGAGGACGTTGTAATGGGTTAATTGGTAGCGGAATAGGGTGTTTTTTAAACGTTCGTTTAATGGACGCAAAGATAAAGGTGTTTTTCATACTAGCAAAATGTTTGATAAAAAATATTTTTCAATAGTGATTTATTCAATGATAACTTATTGTTTATTAAATGATTAATCGTAATCAAAATTTCTGTTATCCTTTACTTATTTTAATGCATTTTTCTCTTTTTGATTTTTCATAATATTGACATCCATTAAACGAACGTCTAAAAAACGCTTTTTCTGTATAATATGTTCGTTTTCAAATGTTTATAGATACTTATCTACCAAATACGGTTTGAAAGAGCAATGTCTCGTTCAAACCGCGAAGCGCACCTTATACCCGCGTAAATAATTATAAATGTCCTTGCCTAAGTGATTGAAGATCATAAATATTGGTTTGCTGCCCGTACTCGTGATAAGCAAGAATTTGCTGTTCGCAAACTTCTTGAGAAGTTGAAAGAAGATGAACATTTAGATATTGATTTTTTTCTTCCTACAAAGTCAGTTATTACCCAACTAAAATATCGTAAGAAGCGGAGTGAGGTTCCTGTTATTAGGAATTTGATTTTTGTCCTTGCTACAAAACAGACAGCTTGCGACATCTCTAATGTCTATGGCGTTCAACTCTTCTACATGAAGGATCTTTTTACTCATTCCATGCTTATTGTCCCCGATAAACAGATGGAAGACTTTATGTTTGTCATGGATTTGAATCCGGATGGTGTTAGCTTTGACAACGGTCTCCTTGCAGTTGGTCAAAAAGTAAAAGTTGTCAAAGGCGACTTTACTGGTATTGAAGGCGAAATTGCTACAGAATCCAATAGAACTTACGTCGTTATTCGTATCAAAGACATTTTAACCGCTAGTGTCAAAGTGCCTAAATCCTACCTAAAGATAATCAAATAATATTTTACTCATATCATACTCATACTCAATGAATGATCTGCTTTCCCGTGCTCTTGAGCTTCAAAATTTGGCTCATGAGCTTATGTTTCTTGGCATGGACGGTGCCCCCATCTATTCAGACGATTTTAGTCGGTTGAACAAGGATGTTCTTATTAAATCTGAATCGCTATTTCCTGAAAAAGGTTCTGATATTGAAGAAGAAGCAAATCTATGTCTTGCTCTTTTAATGGGGTATAATGCTACTATCTATGATAATGGCGATAAGGAGCAAAAGAAACAAGTTGTTTTGGATCGTATTTATGATGTATTGGAAAAGCTTCCTGCTTCTTTGCTTAAAGTTCGTTTATTGACTTATTGTTATGGAGAGATTTATGAGGAAGCTATGGCTCAGGAGGTTCATGCTATAATTGACAGTTGGAAAAAAGAGATATTGACTTCTGAGCAAATAGAGATCATAGAAGAATTGAAAAATATAGAAGAGAATCCTTATCCTTTTGAGGAGATCCGGTAAGATATATCATTAATAGACGTAGATTCTTAATATTTACAATTATAATCAATGAAAAATTTTGCATTAATCGGAGCAGCGGGTTACATTGCTCCCCGTCATCTGCGTGCCATAAAGGACACAGAAAACCGCTTAGCAGCGGCTTATGACACATTTGATAGTGTTGGTATAATGGATAGTTTCTTTCCTGAAGCTTCCTTTTTTGTCGAGCATGAATTATTTGACAGGCATTGTACAAAACTGAAGGGAACCGACAAGCAAATAGATTATGTTTCAATCTGTACACCTAATTATCTTCATGATGCGCACATGCGTTATGGCCTTCGTTTGGGTGCTGATGTAATTTGCGAGAAACCATTGGTGTTGAACCCATGGAATGTAGATGCTCTGCAAGCAGTAGAAAAAGAAACAGGGCATCAGATTTATACGATACTTCAACTTCGCTTGCATCAATCTATCATTGAGCTGAAAGAGAAGATAGAAAATGGTCCGAAAGATAAAATTTATGATGTTGATTTGACTTATATCACTTCTCGCGGTAACTGGTATTATACAAGTTGGAAAGGTGATGTGCATAAAAGTGGTGGTATTGCAACTAATATTGGGGTACATTTCTATGATATGCTTTCTTGGGTTTTTGGTCCGGTTAAGAAAAATATAGTTCATGTTTATACCCACGATCGTGCAGCTGGATATTTAGAGTTGGAACGTGCACGCGTACGTTATTTCTTGAGCATAAATTCTGATAATCTTCCTGCAAATGCAGTACAAGGAGAAAAACTCACTTATCGAACAATCAATATTGACGGGGAAGAATTTGAATTCAGCAAAGGTTTCACAGAATTACATACTGAAAGTTATAAAGATATTCTTGCAGGTAAAGGTTTTGGAATTGAGGATGCACGTAATGCAATCAATATTGTGTATGATATTCGCCATGCAGAACCGATAGGCCTGAAAGGTGATTATCATCCTTTGGCAAAACTACCTTTAGCTAAACATCCTTTTGGATGGTAATTGATCTTGGTATCGAATATAAGAAATATCAGATATGAAACTTCAAATGGTAGACCTTTATGGTCAATATCTAAAAATAAAAGAGGAAGTAGATGCAGGCATTCAGCAGGTTATCGAAACCTCTGCTTTTATTAATGGTCCTCAGGTAAAGGAATTCACTTTTAATCTGGCAACTTATACAGGCTGCAAACATGTAATAACTTGCGCTAACGGTACGGATGCGCTCCAGATTGCATTAATGGCTTTAGGTTTAAAATCTGGAGATGAGGTTATAGTTCCTGCATTCACGTATGTGGCTTCTGCCGAAGTTATTGGTCTGCTGGGTTTAACTCCTGTTATGGTGGATGTAGATTATGAAACTTTCAATGTAACAGTATCAAATTTAGAAAAGGCACTCAGTCCGAAAACAAAAGCTATTGTTCCAGTGCATCTTTTCGGGCAGTCTTGTAACATGGAGCCAATCATGCTATTTGCAGAAAAGCACCATTTATATGTTGTGGAAGACAATGCTCAAGCTATTGGTGCTGTGTATACTTTTTCTGATGGAACAAAGAAGCATACTGGTACTATCGGACATATAGGATGTACATCCTTCTTTCCTTCAAAGAACTTGGGTTGCTATGGTGATGGAGGTGCAATTTTTACTAATGATGATACATTAGCCGAGCAACTTCATATGATAGCCAATCATGGTCAACGAGTAAAATATCATCATACTGTTATTGGTTGTAATTCACGCTTGGATACTATTCAAGCGGTAGTTTTGAATGCTAAATTGAAGCATTTGGATGAATATTGCCATGCTCGTTATGAAGCTGCACAATATTATACGTCACATTTGAAGAATGTACAAGGAATTATCACACCGGAAGAATTGCCTCAAAGTACGCATGTTTATCACCAATATACATTGAAGGTATTAAATGGTAAGCGTGACGCCTTGAAACAATATTTGGCTGATGCTGGTATTCCCAGTATGATTTATTATCCACTCCCTTTACAGCAACAAGAGGCGTTTCAAGGTATTACTCGTGCTGCAGAGTCTTTGGATTATTCGGAAAAATTGGCTTACTCTGTTCTCTCCCTTCCGGTTCATACAGAACTAACAACCGAACAACAGGATTTGGTTATCAATAGTATCAAAGAATTCTTCAAAAAATAAGCTCCATGCAAGATTTTTTTGCTCATGAAACAGCAACTATCGATGATGGTTGTCAGATTGGTGTGGGGACAAAGATATGGCATTATAGCCATATTATGTCGGGATGCATACTTGGTGAGAAATGTAATATTGGCCAGAATGTAGTGATTTCTCCGGGTGTAATATTAGGAAAGAATGTGAAGGTACAGAATAATGTATCGGTATATACTGGAGTGACGTGTGATGATGATGTATTTTTAGGTCCTTCTTGTGTCTTTACCAATGTTACCAATCCTCGTAGTGCTATCAATCGTAAATCTGAATATGCCAAAACTCATGTAGGCAAAGGTGCTACTATTGGTGCTAATGCTACTATTGTTTGTGGACACGATATTGGTGAATATGCATTTATCGGTGCCGGTGCAGTAGTTACTAAAACAGTTCCTGCTTATGCTTTACTGGTTGGTAATCCAGCACGGCAAATTGGCTGGATGAGTGAATATGGGCATAGGCTGGACTTTGACAAAGATGGGATTGCGGTCTGTCCGGAGGGTAAGGTGCGCTATCAGTTGAAGGAAGGTAAAGTTGCCAAACTTTGATTTTAATTCTTTAATTTTTAATTCTGAAAGTTATGTATAATAAATTAGTAAATAAAGAAGCTAAACTGGCATTGGTCGGTTTAGGTTATGTAGGTTTGCCCATTGCTCTGGAATTTGCAAAAAAGATTTCAGTGATTGGTTTTGATATCAATGAATCACGTTTAGCAAAGATGCGCGAAGGTATTGATCCTTGCGGAGAATTAGACGGTTCAGCCTTTGAAAATGTGGATATAGAGTTCACTTCTTCTATTGAGAAACTAAAAGAAGCTTCTTTTTTTATTGTAGCAGTTCCTACTCCTATCGATAAATACAATAAACCAGATCTTACTCCGTTATTGAAAGCTTCACGTTCTTTAGCTAAAGCTTTGAAACCGGGTGATTATGTCGTTTATGAGTCAACTGTTTATCCTGGTTGTACAGAAGAGGATTGCCTTCCTGTTTTGGAGGAAGTGAGTGGATTGAAAGCTGGTATTGATTTTAAATACGGTTATTCTCCAGAGCGTATTAATCCGGGAGAGAAGGTTCATACATTACCCAATACAATCAAGATTGTTTCGGGATGTGATTCTGAAGCACTGGATGTTGTTGCTAAAGTTTATGAACTTGTTGTCAAGCCAGGTGTTCATCGTGCTCCCAATGTGAAAGTTGCTGAAGCGGCAAAAATTATAGAGAATACACAACGTGATGTAAATATTGCTTTAATGAATGAGCTTTCCATTATTTTTAGCCGTATAGGTATCAACACTTATGATGTCTTGGAAGCTGCCGGAACTAAATGGAACTTCTTGAAATTTTATCCAGGTTTGGTTGGAGGACATTGTATCGGAGTTGATCCTTATTATTTGGTCCAAAAAGCCAGTGAATTAAAATACCATTGTCAGATTATCAGTGCAGGTCGATATATTAATGATAGTATGGGGGGATATATTGCAAAAAAACTTGTGAAACGCTTGATCTCATTGGGTAAAGGTGTGCTTGGTGCTCGTGTTCTTGTGATGGGAGTAACTTTTAAAGAAAACGTAGCAGATATTCGTAATTCTAAAGTTGTTGATATTATTAATGAATTAAAAGACTTTGGTTGTGATGTGGATGTGGTTGACCCACATGCGGACAATGATGATGTTCAGAAAGAATATGGTTTTCGTTTGGTAGAAAAATCACGAGATAATTATGATGCAGTGGTTGTGGCTGTTGCTCATGATGAATACAAGGATTTAGATGAAAAATATTTCAAGAGTATGACGTATGATCATGCAGTGCTTGTGGATATTAAAGGAATATATAGAGATAAGATTCATAGATTGAAATATTGGAGCTTGTAACATAATGACTTCTTTTTCGGAGAGAAACTCGAATATTGAATTATTGCGACTATTACTATTACTAATGGTGATAATAATTCATGTATTTGCAACATATATGACTTCAATACAAGGAGAAGGAACAATAGAATCATTTTTTGCAACGTGGTTATATGTATCTGCTAGGCCGGCTGTAAACTGCTTTATTTTAATTAGTGGATTTTTTTGGGGTCAAGAAAATATTCTGTTAATGATAGTAAGAATAGTATACGTAAATTATGTTATCCATTAGCTATTTATATTCCACTAATTGGGATTTATATATTTATTGCAAATTTGTTCAGAGGCGGTATAGGTTCATTTCTCTTTACCCTTTATAATTTATTGACATGTAATGATCTGTTCTTTCATTTGTGGTATGTAATATGTTTTGTATTACTATTATTACTAATTCCTTATATAAATATTATTATATCCAATATAAATAGAAAAGATTATAAAAAAATATTGATATACACTTCTGTGTTGTATATTTTGTCTTCATCAATAAATGATTTTGTTGGTTATGATTTCTTGTATGGATATACAGGTAAAAGTTTTACAGATATGGGCTGTTTCAATTTTATCATATTTATTATTATGTATTTGATTGGTGGATACATTGGGAAATACTCAATTTCTGTACGAAGACCAGGATTAATATTCATAATTTTATCTTCATTAACAGCTGGATTAACATATTGGTATTCATTCACAGGAGGTTTTAAGTTTTTGGTAAAAGAGATGTTAGGATATGAAGCACAGTATGAATCCTATCATTTTTATGAAGCATTTTGTAAATATAATAATGTTTTAGTTGTATTGATGACAATATTTTTATTTTTATATTTTAAAGATTTAAAAATAAAAAATAAGTTTATAAATAAATTGTCAAATGGTGTGTATGGTGGCTATTTAATACATACATGCTTTCTGTCATTTGTTTTTTATTTATATCAAGCGGATAATAGTGTTTATCCCTATTATAATTATAATATTTCCTCTGTAGGAGTTTTGTTTTCTCTTTGCTTTATAATTTATATTTTGTCTTTATCTAGCTCACTGTTTTGTGATAAGTTTTTTTTAAAATGGCTAATAAAACATTAGTTCTAATTACTAACTCTTTCCCTTTTGGTAAAGGAGAAACTTTTATAGATAATGAAATTCACTTTTATAACAAATTTGATTCTGTTTTCATTATTTCTATAGATAATGTTTTTCCACAGCGCTTCTTGAACATTCCCAATAATGTTCGCATTTATCAAATGCCTAAATTGAGTAGATATAATAAAATAATCTGGTATCTGCGTTCTCTTTTTAAGCAAGTATTTTATCAAGAATTACTAGTTTTGCTACAAGAAAGAAAGTCTCTTTTTTCGAGACTTCATTCTTTGATTGCATTTATTGGCTTAGGTGAAAAAATATTTATTTTTTTAACAAAGAATATATCTAATAAAATTGAAGGGCATGATACGATCTGTTATAGCTATTGGTTGCATCATGGAGCTTATGCAGCTGTTCGCTTTAAGGAAAAGTTTTCAACAAAGGCTATTTCTCGATGTCATGGATATGATTTATATGCAGATAGGTATATATCTAATTATTTACCTTTAAGATTTTACTTATCAAGTTATTTAGATAGTATATTCCCAATATCTAAACATGGTTTTGATTATTTAAGAAGTAATAATCTTATTGCTAGTAGTTGTAAATTGATGGTATCTCGTTTAGGTACCTTTGATTATGGAATTAAAGAAGATGTACATTTAGAAGATACTCTAAAATTAATATCTTGCTCTTGGATTGAGCCAGTCAAGAGAGTTCATAGAATATTGGAAACATTGCAACAAATTAGTGATATAAATATTGAATGGACACATATTGGTGGAGGAGTATTAGAAGAAAAGTTAAAATTGAGTACTGAAAAATTACCTAAGAATATAAAAGTTAATCTATTAGGTAGTTTGACATTTGCGGATATTCATAGGTTGTATAAAGAGAACTCATATCACATTTTTGTGAATGTTAGTGAGTCAGAAGGTATTCCTGTTTCTATTATGGAAGCTTCGTCTTTCGGCATTCCTGTGATTGCGACGTATGTAGGTGGAGTGGGAGAAATTGTAAAAAATGGCTACAATGGTTTTTTACTGAATAAAGATTTCTTGAATAAAGATTTGAGTGCTTGTTTGAAATCTATTGCTTGTATGGTAGATAATGATTATCAGACTTTAAGAAAACATGCTAGAGAAATGTGGGAAGAAAGATATAATTCTTCTGTGAATTATAGCAAGTTTGTGCGAATATTGAATGAATTGTTTTGATTTTAAGGGCTTTATCAAAGATATATAGAGATGGAAAAGCAGGCGATAGGTTGGATGTTTATGTTGTCGGGAAAAGATGGAATTGTCCGGGTGAAGGTGAATTTTGATGATAGATTTAAGGATGATAAGTTTTATTGTGATAACGAGAAGATTACTATTGTTTCTGACGGGGTTATTTTGAATAAGTCGGAGTTATTCGCAAAATATAAGGTTACAGCTCTCGATGATCTACTTTTTTTGTTGTTGAAAGAGGACGAATTTACTTTTTTTAAAGAATTTATAGGCCCATTCAATGGATTTTATCGCAATAAGGAAACTGGAGTGCTTATCGCTTGGGGAAATCAGACGGGTGACAGCGCTCCTTTTTATTATGCGGGAGAGGATGGTAGCATTGTAGTTAGTAATAAATTCAACTTGGTATATGAGGAGTTAAAGCGGAATGGGATGGCATATTCGTTTTCGGATAAAGCTGCTTACCAATTGCTTTCTTTCGGTTATATGGCGGATGACTCTACATTTTTAAATGAGGTGAAGAGGGTGAGATCTGGAAAGTGTTTGTATGTGAATGAGAAGGGGATAGATATCAAAGAATGGCATCGTTTTTCCTATAAGGTAAAAGCAGATATAGGGATGGATGAAGCAGTAGAGCTACTTGATCGAAGTTTTAGAAAGGCTGTTAAACGCTGTTTTGACAAAGATGCGGAATATGGATATGAATATCATCTGGTAGATTTAAGCGGTGGTTTAGATTCTCGAATGACGACTTGGGTTGCCCATGATATGGGTTATAAAAATATTGTTAATATTTGTTATTCGCAATCTACTAGTGTGGATTGCCAATATGCAAAAGATGTTGCCTGCTTTTTGGGTAACCAATTTTATGCCAAGTATTTGGATGAAGCTTCGTTTGTGCGAGAGGTGGAGGAAGTTACGAAAAAGAATTTCGGCATGGGATATTATGCAGGGATTACCGGCGGAAATCAATTTTTGAAATTGTTGAATTTTAGAGTTTTGGGTTTAGAACATACAGGGCAATTAGGAGATTTGATTGTGGGAGGGGGCTATCTTAAATCTCTGCAAGAGGATGTAATTGATGTGAATGGAATTAAATATTCCAATAAGGTTTCATGTGAAGATATAAATGTTTCGGGATATGAGAGTCATGAATTGATGTCTCTTTATCTTCGTGGTTTTCAAGGTGCATTGTCAACTCATTATGTTCGTTCGCATTATACGTATGCCGTTTCTCCTTTTATTGATCCAGAGTTTGTAGATATTTGTTTTTCTATCCCTAAGTGTTTACGTATATATAACAGGCTTTATTGGGCGTGGATTAATAAAAAGTATCCGATGGCGGGCAAAATTCAATCTACTCGTAGGCAAGAACCTCGTTTTCCTATTTTTTACTTTTTTCGAAAAGTGATGCGTCTGGCTCAAGGAGGATGTCGCAGGGGGTTTCGTATAATGGGAAGTAGCCGTTTTAGCCATAATAAACGGGATATGAATCCTTTTGAGTTTTGGTATACAACGAATCCCAGAATAAGAGATTTTGTTCATACTTATTATGCGGAACATATTCATTTATTGGATGGATACGAAAAATTACAAGCGGATTCTATGATGCTTTTTAAACAAGGGAGTGTGATTGAGAAGTTACAGGTCTTAACAATACTTGCTGCGAGAAAGATTTATGCGTAATAATACGGTAATATTTATTAAAAACTTGGCACAACGTGGCTTAATGCATATGTTTGGTGCGAATGTCTTTAATAAAATCATCTCTTTTTCGGGAGCTATTTTGTTAGTCCGCATTTTATCTAAGGAAGAATATGGAGTGTATGCTTATGTCCAGAATATTCTGTCTTTTTTTTTATTATTGAACGGTTTGGGAGTGGTCTCAGGGTTATTACAATATGGCTCTGTGCATAGGAATACTCCTTTGATGTATGCTTTTTTTAAATATGGTTTAAGAAGGGGAGTGACAGCAAATACTATATTAGCTTTAGGAATCGGGTTGTTTGGATTGCTGTTTGTTAAAGATTCTTCTACTTGTATCTTATTTTTGATTATTTCTTTTATTCCTGTATTTACTATTATATATGAGATTTTCCAAATTTATAATTTAGTGCTTCGAAACAATAAATTTTATTCTTTATATACTTCTTTGAATACGGTGTTAGTGATGGGAGGAACTGTAGCTGGAGCGTATTTTTTAGGAGTGAAAGGAGTTTTTGTTTTTACTTACATTGCTTTGTTAGGTTGTATTGGGGCAGGAGTGGCTTATTTAAAAAGAGGTGGATGGATACGGGGTGATGTGGAAGTTGTAATTGCAAGGAAGGACGCGTCAGAGTTTAATCGTTTTTCATTGATTTCCATGTTTAATAATGGAGTATCGTTTTTGGTTTATATTATTGATGTTTTTCTTATTGGGGTTATAACTAAAGATATGAATGTTTTAGCATCCTATAAGACGGCTACACTTATCCCTTTTGCTTTGACGTTTATTCCTTCTACTATAATGACGTTTGTTTATCCTTACTTTGCCAATCATCAAAATGATAAGAATTGGGTGCGCAACCGTTATATGAAATTACTAAAATATTGTTGTGGATTGAATTTGTGTATTTCTCTTTTTCTTATTTTTTTCTCGAAGTTTATTGTTCAGATTTGTTTTGGAAAGGAGTATTTGGATTGCGTACCCATATTTAATGTTTTGGCAATCGGCTATTTTTTTACGGCTTCTTTCCGGATTCCAGGGGGAAATGTATTGGCTTCTTTAGGGAAGATTAAAGTGAATTTCTATATTACGGTTGCAATGGGGCTTTTTAATATCATAGCGGATGTGATTCTGATATATTGGATAGGAAGTATTGGGGCGGCAATAAGTACGTTGTCGGTGTTTTTATTGTCTGGTCTTGTGTCTAATTTTTATCTGTACAGATATTTGTTGTCAAAATAATTATATACAGAGAGTGCGAACGGTATATCTTTTCTTTTTCTTATTTCTCGGGCTTTTCAGTTTCGTAATAGGTTTATTGTATCAGGCCTATCCTTTCTCATTAGGAGCTATATTTTCGGTTTGGATATTAAGTATGATCTATGCAATAGCAGACATAAATAAACGATATGTATTTGCTCTGTTTAATGTTACATTTTTTACTTTTTTATTGAGTAGATTGTTTATTTCTCCCATTTTCGGTGGGTTACAGTCAGAAGAAGGATTGAATTTTAGTTCTCCGCAGATTATAAATCATATTCTGTTTTCCCTGTATCTAAGTTTATTTTTCTTATTTGTTGGATTCTATATGTTTCAAGATAAGCGGATTGTGTGGTTTAAGCAAAAAGAAATGATTAATTATGATTCGGACATTATAAAATTCCGGAAGAAACTGTTTTTGCCTTTTCTTTATGTATGTGCAGTTGCTGCTTGTTGTATCAATATTGAAAAAATGTTGTTTGTTCTGTCTAATTCTTATTTGAGTTATTATACGGATTTCAGTTCTAGACTTCCTCATTTCGTTGGGTTTATAGGTAATTCATTCAATTTATTTTTTTTCTTGTATTTATCGACTATGCCTTCGAAACGGGAATTGAAATATCCCTTTTGGGTATTTCTATTAATTAATGCTTTATCATTAGGGTACGGACAGCGTAACGGAGTCGTTTTAGCACTTTGTTTTTTGATTGCTTATTTGATTCTGAGAAATACGGTAAATTCTGGCGGTAAGGTATGGTTTGGCAAACGTGAATATATTATTTGTGGTATAATAGCTCCTTTTGCCCTTTCTTTTTTACTTGCGTTCGGATATATACGAAATGAACTTGATTATGAATCAAAAAATATTTTTGATTCAGCACTTAATTTTTTTCAAGGTCAGGGGGTTAGTGTAAATGTCATCGGTTATGCAAAAGAGTGTGAGGGTGCGTATCCTGAAACGAATATCAGTTATACATTCGGACTTATTATACAGGAGCTTAAACATAATCCTGTTAGCAATTTTTTCGGGTTGTTTCCTTTTTATAAGTCGCAGGAATTAGAAGCTGTTTATCATAATAATAATTTTGGAGCAACGATTACTTATTTGGTAGATCCTCAACGTTTTTTAGGTGGAGGTGGTTTGGGAAGTTCATATATAGCAGAGGCATGGGTTGATTTCGGATATGTCGGAATTATTGTGGTGAATTTTGTATTCGGAATCCTTTTGTCACAGTTGCATAAGTGGTTTAGACAGGGTGGTTTTATTG
>JAEWZA010000241.1 GCA_023395575.1 Bacillota bacterium | reverse complement strand
CATAAAAATTAATTCATGTCGTATTTTGCTATTTCTTAATCAGTTTATGCACACAATATAACTTAATGAGTTGTGCTAATAATTTTATGAAGCTTGCAGGTAAATGTATAGTGACTTACTGATACTTCCCGACAAATTTATCTAAATGGCTTACTTCCAAACCAACAAATTCAAACAAATATCTTTTACCAAGTATTCCATTTATCTAAGTTGTACTCGCGTATAAGTAATAAGTAGTTTACCAGCAAACTTAGTTCAAAATAAATTTAGCACAACGAGTTAACTGAATTATTCAACTTACACATAAATAAATTAAAAATTGTAGCAAATTCAAAAATAAATTTAAAAAATATGTTATATTAGCAGAAGTTATAGTATAATATGCGGTAATAAATGGTGTAGCTATGATAAATGTTCATTTATGTATAGCGTAGAAATATATTGTCGCTATAAAATAGAAGGAGCAGTTATACGATTCACACCTAAGTCATGGACATAAGAAGCGTTATATTATTTATTAGTAGCAATAGGCGGGAGCCTAATTTATAGAAAAGGAGATAAAAAAGATGAAGCTAAGTAAGAGAATATGTGCACTAAGTATTGCGGGAATTATGTTATTTTCCTTGGGTGCATACTCAGCAAGTAACACAGTAAAAATCACAGCATTTTTGAACAAGGGTCTTACCCTAGAAGTAGATGGTGAAGTACTTAAACCTACTGAGGATGATGGTAGCAGACTTTATCCGATTGTTTACAATGGTCGTACATATGTACCAGCCAAGGTAGTAGCAGAAAAGTTAGGAGCAACTGTAGATTATAACAGTGCTGGAAATGGAACAGTTATTATAACTAGTGGAGCAAATAGTAATATTGATGGTCAAGAAGGTCAACCAGTAAAAGATGCAGAGCCAAGTAGTAATGGAAACACCTCATCTGAAAATGTTAGTACTTCAGATAAAGGAAGTGGTACTCTTAATTCACCAGTAGCTTTGAATCAAAAGCATACATGGTCATCAACAGAAGGTTATATTAAAGATACTATGTCAGGAACCTACTCATATACTGTAAAAAGTGTAAAAAAAATCTCTTTAGATGAAATTGAAGACCTTGGATTTAGAAGACCGGAGGCTAAAGACAACGTAGAATATGCCCTGGTTGATATCGCAGTTGAAGTAAAGAATGCAGAACTTAAAAAAGTTGATGGAGATGGTTCCGCTTATTTATCAGCGTGGGCTCGTGACATTTGGGGAGTAAAGACTCCAACTGGAGAATCAATTATTGGAGCAACAGATTACGGCTTTGATGGAAGCTTAGATAGCGCTGTAAGAGATGCTTGTAACTTTAAAAAGGTGACTCCTGGTATGAAAGAGTCATTTAAAGCTCAAGGTAAAGTGCTTATGACCTTATACAAAAATAAAACAAACTATATGGTTATAAGGAATCATGCAATCGAAGATTATGATAGCAGCTTTATTTATTTTAAATTGAAATAAAATTATTATAAGAAATAATAAAACAATGGGCAGTTCTTGCTAGATACGTTATTTAGCGAGAACTGTTCTTTTTATTTAAATTGGGATGTGAAAAGGAACAAACAACAAAGTTAAATTAATAATATTCTGTAGTAATTTAAAATAATTATATATAATTTTGAAGTATATAATAATTTAAAAATAAAATATTAAAATAATGCTATTGACATTAATAAAATTTTCTTATATATTATAATTAATAAATTCTATATGGTTACTATGAAAATAAAAGGAGGGTACATATATGAGCAGAAAATTAAATTTTGATACTTTGCAGGTACATGCAGGTCAAGAGATAGATAAATCAACAGGTTCTAGGGCGGTACCCATTTATCAGACATCATCATACGTTTTTAAGGATGCTAATCATGCAGCAGATGTTTTTGCACTTCGTGATTCGGCATATTCATACTCAAGATTCGTTAACCCTACAAATGATGTTTTTGAGAAGAGAATTGCAGCACTGGAGGGCGGTACAGCTGCACTAGCGGTAGCTTCAGGCTCTGCGGCTATTACATATTCAATACTTAATATTGCAGGTGCTGGAGATGAAATTGTGGCTGCTAACACATTGTATGGTGGTACATATAATTTATTTGCAGCGACTCTTCCTAGATATGGAGTAAATACTAAGTTTGTAGACCCTGATGATGTTACAAACTTTGAGGGGGCTATTACTGAAAAAACAAAGGCAATATTTATTGAAAGCATTGGTAATCCAAATGCTAATATAATTGACATTGAAGCAGTAGCAAATATTGCACATAAAAATGGGATTCCACTTATTGTTGATAACACCTTTGGAACACCATATCTTATAAGGCCGATAGAATATGGAGCTGACGTTGTTGTACACTCTGCAACAAAATTCATTGGGGGACATGGCTCTTCTTTAGGTGGAGTTATAGTTGATGGTGGTAAATTTGACTATGGTGCAAGTGGTAAATTTCCAGGATTTACACAGCCTGATGAAAGCTATCATGGACTTGTGTATGCACAGCTTGGCGGAGTAGCTTTTGTGACAAAGGTGAGGGTTCAGCTTTTAAGAGATACAGGAGCATCAATAAGTCCATTCAATTCATTTTTATTTATACAGGGATTAGAAACATTGTCTCTTAGAGTTGAGAGGCATGTAAATAATTCGAAAAAAATAGCAGAGCATTTGGAGAAGCATCCATTGGTTGAGTTTGTAAATTATCCTAGCTTAAGAGGGAATAAATATTATGATTTGGCTCAGAAATATGTTCCAAAAGGAGCTGGCTCGGTATTTACATTTGGAATAAAGGGCGGTTTTGAGGAGGCAAAGAAGTTCATTGATAGTTTAGAAATATTCTCATTGCTGGCTAATGTTGCTGATGCAAAATCATTGGTAATACATCCAGCAAGTACGACGCATTCTCAGCTGGCAGAGGAAGAGATTTTAAAAGCTGGTATTACACCTAATACTATTCGTCTTTCAATTGGTATTGAGGATGTGGAGGACTTGATTTACGACATAAATCAGGCACTTGAAAAAAGCCAATGATTCAGTGAAGTTGTTATATTAATGTGATCAAAGTCAATTACGGTTCAAGTCTCCGCGCCTCTAAACCCAAACTATCGGCCTATATCATCGGATATTTAGCTGATAGTAATTGACTTAATTATTCTTAGCAAGTAGTTTATCATTTAGTCTTGAAAGCATGTCTTGTGTTATATTTGTTATGTAAGTGGCTGAATAGTAATCCATAATATATAGCTTGTATATTATGTTTTGATACAGTAGTTGACTTTTATATTTTCATGAGACTATAATTAATATTAAACCATTTTACATAGCGATAGAGTTATTGCCATATGAACAGGTTAATAAATTATAGCTCGTGGAGGATAAAAGAATGCCAATTAGAATACCTGACAATTTACCAGCAGGCGATATTTTAAATAGTGAGAATATATTTGTCATGTATGAGGACAGAGCGTATCACCAAGATATAAGGCCTCTTAAAATTGTAATTTTAAATATAATGCCAACTAAGATAACCACAGAAACTCAATTACTTAGGTTGCTTGGAAACTCTCCTCTTCAAATTGAGCCTATTCTTTTATATCCGGCATCACATATACCTAAAAATACTCCTGAGGAGCACTTAGAGGCATTTTATAAAACCTTTGATGAGATTAGAGAAGATCATTTTGATGGTTTGATTATTACTGGAGCACCAGTGGAACAAATGCCTTTTGAGCAGGTTAAATACTGGGAAGAGTTAACTCAGATAATGGAATGGAGCTTAACCAATGTATACTCTACTCTTCATATTTGTTGGGGGGCTCAAGCAGGATTATATTATCACTATGGTATTCCAAAATATGATATTCCAAACAAACTATTTGGGATATTTGCTCATGAAAAGACTAAAGAGTATGTTAAGCTACTCAGAGGCTTTGATGATATTTTTTATGTGCCCCATTCAAGGCATACTGAGGTAAAGAAAGAGGATCTTGAAAAAGTAAATGAACTGGAAATATTATCTGAATCTAAAGAGGCAGGGGTATATCTAGTTGCTTCTAAAGATGGAAGACACATATTTGCTACCGGCCATTCAGAGTATGACCCTCTTACATTGAAAATAGAATATGACAGAGATATTGGTAAAGGGTTGGATATAGCAGTTCCAAAGAACTATTTTCTGAATGATGATCCTAACAATGAACCAATTGTTAAGTGGAGAGGACATGGGCACTTACTATTTTTGAATTGGCTCAACTATTATGTATACCAAGAAACGCCTTTTGATTTAACAAATATATCAAAGCGAAAGAAGTAGTAATTATAATACCTACGAGCACCTGAAGTGCTGGAATAATTTTGATTGTTCTATACAATTTGCCTTCGATTGTTTCTGTGCCAGGGGGAGGACCGGTACAGGATTGGTAGCAGTTATATAGGTGCTCATAGGTAGATAGGAAAACATCTATCTACTTTACATAATATTAATTTTGTATAAAAAATGTTACTATTTTAATTCACAATTTCCCCTTATTTTTTGAATACTTCTTATTACGGCATCTTTTGAATTTCCCCAAGGGGCGTCATTATATCTATAGTCAAATTTTTTTGTAAACCAGTCCACTTCTTTCTCTACTCTATCAAGGTTGCTCAGCTGTATTTCCATAACATTTTTTGTGAAGATTGCAGCTTGAGATATGTTTAAATATTTTGAAACAGAATTTAATAGAAACTTTAAATGCTTTAAGCAGAAGCCTTTTTTGGATTGGAAGATTTCTCTGAATTCAGGCTCTTTAAAATATAAATAAAAGATAACGTCAACATATCTGTCCATGGTATGCTCTAACTTGTTGCAGATAGCACAGCTGTTGTGTATTTTATCTAGTTCACTGACAAGTTCGGAGACCAGCTTATCTGTATTGGTTTGCTTAGAAGATAGCTTTTTTGAAATATTTTTGACTAACCCTGCATCTGCATCTTGTTCCAACGAAGCTACTTTGCTTTCGAATATTTGCTTAATGGTTGAGTTTTTTTCTTGCATAAAGGTATCAATCATTAGAGCAAGACCAAGTCTATTAACCTGTTTATTGTACATTGCCTCAAAATGCGCTCTGCAAAAACCAAGTTCATTAGTGGTTTTACGATGATCTGGCTCCATCAAAGAGGCACCTAATGTGTATTCAATAGCTTCTTCCTCAAGTTTTTTCTCCAAGATACATAATGGACACTCACAATCGACAGAGAAAGCATCTGTAACTGGAATAGTATATATTTTTTCCTTCATAATAACCTCCAACCTCCAAGCCAAACTTTATTTTCGAGCTGATAACTATTAATGTACGATAAAATGAATTATATCACTTTATTGAGTTTTGCAAAACAAAAAACAACCTTATAAACTCAATTTGCCAAATTATATTACGTGAAATAATCTGAGAAGTATTTTCTATTTGACAGAGTTGATTTTATTTAGCTATAGTGGCTAGAAAAAATTACCAATATATTTTATGTGCTACAATTGATAGCGCATTTTATTGATTGGATAAATATATATATTGATTTGATACTTATAAATTGGGTATTATGAAGATATTCTTTTAAAAAAGTCAATTACTTCTTCAAATTATTGAAATTTTATAAAGGGGGTCGGACTCCATGCCAAAGGGTCAATAGAGTAAAAAGCTATAGGCATGGATAAAAATATGGAGTATAAGGGGTATTCAATTAATAGTAAGAATGGAGTTATGGCAATAGAGGGTGCCAAGGATTTTAACTTGACACATATATTTGAGTGCGGACAGTGCTTTAGATGGATAAAGCAGCAGGATGGCAGCTATAATGGAATTGTTAATGACAAGTTTGTAAACGTAAGCTTTGATAATGGGATTTTATATATTAGTAATGCGGAAGAACAGGATTTTATAGATATTTGGTATGAATATTTTGATTTGGGAACAGATTACTCTAAAATCAAGGCTATACTTGAGAAGGATGAAATTATGAAGGAGGCTATCAAAACAGGCTATGGTATCAGATTGCTAAGACAGGATTTCTGGGAAATGCTTATTTCTTTTATAATATCTGCGAATAATATGATACCAAGAATAATGAAAACTGTAGATACTCTCTCGGTGCTAAAAGGCAGATGTATAGAAGCTAATTATAATGCATATAGATTTCCCCAAATTCATGACCTCGCGAATGCTACTTTAGAAGAAATCCAACAGTGCAAAGCTGGGTTTAGGTGTAAGTATATTCATCAAACCTCCCAGCTTATGTATAAGGATTCTATAACGAGAGACATGCTTCTGGATTTAGATACTGATATGGCAAGAAAAGAGCTGATGAAGCTTCCGGGAGTAGGTCCAAAGGTGGCGGACTGTATAT
>JAEWZA010000215.1 GCA_023395575.1 Bacillota bacterium | reverse complement strand
ATATTAATATATTCAGATACTTGTGATTTCAGTATTTCAATCAATTCCTCATCCATAAAAGTATAATCATCTGATATACCTAGAATAATTACTCTTTTATTCCAAAGAATATCTCCAAACTTTTCTTGAATTCTTTTCAAGTGTTTTTTTCCATCACAAAGATTATATCTGCCCAGCCTATATGCCCACCTGTCACTTTAATTCTAGCATTATTCTCTGTTCCAGCCGATCGCACTTCGTGACCATCAACGCCATCAAAAATCTTCTCAGCAGTGAGACTTCTCCATTTATTTCTACTGCATAAAAATAGTATCTTTATCTTAATCACTATCCATCCTTTTCACTATACATATTGATAGACTTTATCACTCTTTTCACAATTTCATCAACTATTCTTTGAGGTGAAATTACTTTTACATAAGGTCCAAGCGAAATTATATTTCGTATTAGGTTTTCTTCTTCAAATGAATAGTAGTTAAGCCTTATTTCGTATTTATTATTCCCAAGATTTCTGGAGGTTCTCTCCATTCCTGAAAAGCACATAAAGGTTCTTTCCATTGCCGCTTTAATATCTGTGACCTCTAAAACCACTGGCTCTTCGGAATACTTTTGTTCAAGCAGAAGCCTCTTTGCAGTTTCCCTGTCTATACCCACTTCCTCATCAACAATTCTTAAATCCAAAAGCGTAAAAATATTAGCCATTACTGGACGTTTATCATTTATAGAATACATGGAAATTCTGAATCTGCTGTCCCTCATTGAGTATTCAATAGCCACTGGCAAGGCGAGCATATTCTCATATATATTTCCCTTCTTATCGGTATTACTATATCTTACTGGCTTTTCATGAATAAGTGCATCAAGCAAAATACGGAAGTTCTTTTCATAATTATTTTGCAGTGCAATGTCAGGCAGCTTTATTGTGTTTGTCAGTTCAAAATATTCACTTTTAATAGAACTGTCAAACCCATCAAGTTGCTTTTGTAGCCTCGAAAGGGTCTCATAGCTGAGTATCATATTAATATCAGGCACTTCCAACAAGCCTTTTAGCCATGCCTTCTCAAGCTTTGTAAAACGAATTGGCAGAGGTGGTAAAACACTCTTCCCATTATCATTATCTCTTATGCACTCCTGCCTCCCGGTATTTTCAACAGAAGGATAAAATATCCCGTCTTTTTCAGTTAAAAGGTTTAGGTTTTCTTCTTCCGAGCATCTATTTAGAATAAGATCTGCAAAGGATTTTTGATTCTTTCCAATAACCTTTTGTTCAAATTCGCCTTCGTCAATTATTCTTAATATATCGGCTTTTGCCTTTCCGTCCACACATTCATTTATGATGGTGAATATCAGACGGAAGTATCTATTTTTCACCTCATTGAACAATTCCATATGTAATTAGCATCTCCTTCCAGTCTCTCAGAAGTTTTTGCGCCAATTGGGTACTTTCTAGAACTCTGACATTACCTGCATAACTTCTGAGCCATGGAATAATCTCGCCACTATCATTAACCTGAAAATCCACAAGGTAACGTCCATCCTCTTTTTTTTCTAAAGTCCCATTTTGTATTTCATTCATAATTTTATCTATAATATAGCCTTCAGTTAATTCATCAATAACAACTTCAAGCTTTACATTCTCAGGTTCCTTTACTTCATCAAGAGACATACTTGACCAGCTACTACTCATCTGCATTTGATACGCTTCATCAAAATCATTTCTTTGGTATACCTCATCAAGCATCTCAATACTTTCTATTCTGTCAAGTCTTGATACTCTGCATTTTCCGCTATCACTGAAGGAAATCAAATAAAACCTTCCATGACGCACATCATATCTGATTTTATAAGGACTTAATATATTTCCCGAGCCAACTTTTGCCTTCTTCTTAGGCGAATGATAATTGAGCAATATTTTTCTTCTATTGTGAATAGCAGATAGTATTTCCCACAGAACCTGCTCTTCAATTACCGGATGGAAATGCACATGCCTGTAATTAAAAAAGTCAACTGTTTTAGTACTTATTTTTCTTTCATAAGTAAGGTAGTCTACTATTGTCTGTTCACAGTAATAACCTGCTGTCACAGGAAATATGATATTTTTGTATAGAGATACCGCTATAAACAGCTCGTTAAGTTGTGCAGTATTAAGACTACTTAAAATATCCGGTGCTACAGAATAATATTTTGTTCTCTTAACTTTCTCGCATGACAAAACCTCTAGCTCTTGGGACATTTCGGAGAGCTTTCTTTCAATTGTCTTGCTGCTTATTTTGTCAAATGCTAAACATTCTTGCTGTACCAAACCATTTTCTATTTTATTTAATGAACATACATCTTTTTGAGACTGGATAAATAAAAGTATCGAAAAATATGTAAGCAAATCAGTGCGTGTAAAGCTTTTAGTCATATATGTATTAACCAAAAAATTATCGGGTTGTCTTAAAAAGTCATAAGATAGGCTTAGGAGCTTGTATCGCCCGTCTTTGTCTATTTTTATGTATTTCTCTTCCACATACTGCTGAATTCGCCTCATTTCATAGCTGATCTTCCTTGAACTTACATTTCTCTTCGTTTCAAGTTCATCTCTAGAAAAACATCCATACAGGAAGCAATCCCTTAGAACATCCCTAATTATTCCGTAATGCTTTATAAAATCATTAAACATGAAATAACTCCCTTACTTAATCCTACCTTCTTCAGTCTCAACTTTATTAAAAAAGTCCATACTGTAACGAACAGCACCGTGGTCTTTAATTACTGTAGCTCTTGTTATGCGGATTGCCAAAATAATGCAGTTTTCATCTTTTTCATTATTTGCGAAGTCGTACCATTCAGAAAAAGCTTCACGAAGTTTAGACCTTAGCTGTGCATTTTTCGGATCTAGAACCCATCCAAGATTTTCAGCGATACCGTTACCAGAAAACCATCCGGTGCAAAGCGCAAATGCCACTTCTGAGTTTTGAGCTATCTGCTGCATTTTAGTTGATTTTGCCCAAGTAGTAACATAAAACACGCCATCTTCATAAAATGCATCCACTTCACGTACATAAGGACGGGGTTTTCCGTCTGCGTTTAATTCAATTGCAATAGTGGAGAGAGAAATAACATTATCTTTTCCGTTCCCACATCTTTCCTCAATTATTTTTAGCCCCTCTTCATATCTACTCATCTTTATCTCCTCCTAAATGCATAATCGTTTTTGTATGATAAATCTTACTTTATCGTACCTTCAGACTATTCTTTATATTTTATAGATTTCTCTTACATTATAAACTATTAATATAAGTAAATTAAAGCATTAATTTATATGCACTATACTGACATTGGATTGTTGAATTTCAAAGACACATTTAGTAAACCTACTCTGTGTAAATATTTCGAAATCGACACCAGTAGAAAAAAAATTACCAAATTGCTTCTGCAGACAACCAATAATTATGGATATATGGGAAAGCTCTAATTAGCTTAATCATTAATACAATACAACCCTTGTGGAATATTACAAGCCGCCCTGGTTATCATGCTGGTATTTCCTTTTGGTTCATCTGCTTTAATATGATTTCAAATATACCATCAAATGTTGTGAATTTCCCTTGCGCGATTTCCTCTTGTGGAATAGTAATATTAAACTCATTCATAGCATCAAAATAAATATAGAGTAAATCTCTTGCAGATAAACGCAATTCTTTTCCAAGAAGCTTTTGTGAAAAGGAATCCTTCTCCAATTTGTTGAA
This sequence comes from Bacillota bacterium, assembly GCA_023395575.1. Lineage (GTDB taxonomy): Bacteria > Bacillota > Clostridia > Acetivibrionales > DSM-1351 > Ruminiclostridium. The sequence goes on along the minus strand of JAEWZA010000215.1, from coordinate 5,489 downwards.
GTCGATATCAAATCTATTCTTAAAAATCTTTATAAGGTCTTCCTTAATTCTAATTGATAATAAATCTTCCATTTTAAATTCTCCCCCTCTTTAAGAGTTCTAAAAGTCAATTACTATCGGCTAAATCTTACTAAAGTCAAAATCAGATCCAAAACTAAACTGCGTTCAATATCTGCTAAAAGCTTAAATTCACCTAATAAATGAATTCTATAGATGTAAAGTCTCGACTGCTATAATAAACAAATTATCGAATTGACTTTAGTAAGAGTACCGTTAAATCATCTTTCACTATAAAATATATTCTATACTATTTGTACATCAGCATACCCAATCAGCTTTTCAATAGCCTGATCTGCCATATGGTCTGAATCGTTTTCATTAAGTAAATTAAGTACAGGTATTTTATTACTGCTATATTTCATTTTCTTTTCATCAATAAACCTATAATCCAATGAAATATGCGATTTCACATGTTCATCATATGCTCTTGCCCAATCGAATTGCATATTTGCAAGGTTGAAGAAATCAACCTCAAAACCAAGCTTATATTTAATCAAATTTGTATACTCATCAAAATTTTCAAGCTTGTAATCTTCATACAGCAAGCTGGCTATTACAACGTCTGGAGTTATGGCCTGCGAGATTTCGAAGGCAAGCAAACCGAATTTGTTGGTAAGCTTTTTATCAAACGGCATTATAGCCCCTGGTACCCCGATTATTATAACATCTGGCTCTTCGGACATTTCAATTTTCTTGATGTATCTATTAAACATCAATACTTTATTTACATCAGAAGTTGCATTGCCATACATAAATGAAGGAAAGGGATGGAACCCCAGCATCTCACAGTACGACCTAGTACCTATCTGACTTATTTTATATCCTGATTTTTGAATTTTTTCCCTTAGTGCAAGCTGGATTTCAAACTTATTTGTTTTTTCAGCTATTCCAACAGTTAAAATAACAGGTGTTTCTATTTCTTCAATACTTTCGTTATAAATAACAATCTCCTCTGACAGAACATTCTGAGTTCCATCAAAGCACTTGAAATATACTCCCTCACAATTACACATAGACGATATTTCTTTAGTAATTTCTCTATCCATTTTAAATGAGCATATTATGTTTTTTTTCGACTTTACCGCCAATTTAATTTTACTAAAAATATATTTTTCAAAATCAAAAGGTAGATGTGATTCAACAATCATGACTGTATCGCATAAGTCCAGTGATTTTTCAAAATCTGCGGATACCAAGATTCCTATATCTGGTCCTCTATCTGCACTACCTGCGTCTTTTCCTGTAAAGCCCCATCCATTTGGAGCTACAAGGCACGATATGTCATAGCCCGTAAGCAAAGACTTGTGCCTTAATACTGGAGTAAATTCCATATTGTACGGATAAATCAAAAGCCTCTCATTTTTTCCCATATTAACTTTCCCTCCATTATTACAGCTTTCACTCCGCAATATCGAAAGCATAAATTTCTTCGCCTAATTCAGCCCCAAATTCCCTCAAAGTGCAAATATCCTTAAACATACTATCAGCTGTGTATTTTACATCACTGCATTTTGAAACCTTTTTATCAATTGACAGACCCTCGTTTCCATCTGCTGCTGCTGCACATAAATTGCAAAACGCAAGTGCCCAACAGTTTATACACTTATTTTCACTTATTTTTCCTACATTAAGCAAAGTTCTTATTTTATCAACATCATAACCATCATCTATATTTCCAATTTTCATATGTGGAGACGCTTCACTAACCCTTTCACAGGGGTAGAAATTACCGTCAACATCCACAAACAGCCTTTGAACCCCAGGTACGCAGGGTCCTGAATGATGAACTTTATCAGGTAGCTCCTGTCTCATTTGCAATCGGTTATATCTAGCTTTTTTATCGTTGTATTGCTTCGATAGTAGTTTTGAAGTATATTTCTCGTCTAGATAACCAAGCTTTGATAAAAATATCTTAAAATTTTCATATTTAATTTCAGAAATATATTTATCAGATGTTTTTACAGTATCTTTTCTGTATAAATCAGTTATTTCTGAAGCCATAATAGTTGCTTCTTTTGCCATTTCAAAATCAGTATAAAAATCATTTACACAGCTGAACTCATTCTGCGGATCTAACACAGCATTAAAAGAAATATTATTACATAAAAAATCAGGAAATTTAGCTTTAATCATCTCTAGGTTTTCCATTACTTTTTCAAAAGTTCCTTTATCATCTCTATATACCCTATTTCTATTATGTATCTCAGAAGAACCATCAAGACTTATTAGCAAATGTACACTATGCTTTTGAAAATAATCTACAATTTCTTCGGTTAAAAGGGTTGCATTTGTCGTCAAAGAAATGTGAATATCCTTTCCATCTGCTTTATCTTCAAAGTACTCAACACAATTTTTTATGAATTCAAATTCAAGTAGTGGCTCACCTCCATAGAATGACAAGAAGCCATACTCATTATCCTTTGAATGCTCAATATAAAAATCTATTCCCTTTCTGGCTGTCTCAAACGTCATTTTCTCATTTGAATGAACCCTATTTTCATAATTTCCAGAGTAAACACAGTATTTGCACCTGAGATTACATTGCTTTGTTATCTGCAGTGTTATCATTTTAACATTATTATTAAGGTGGCTTAAAATCGTATCATTTAAAGGATGGTACATTTCCTTTGGTCTTTTTTTTGATAAGAAACCTAAATCACGCAAATGATTAATTGACTCTATAGCTTGTGCACTGAATTCCGAGGTGCATTTACCAGTATCAGCACTATTTCCATAGAAATCAAGTATTTTATATTGTTCTTCAGATAAGCTAAGAATAACATTTTTGTTGACGTCATACAGATAATGCCCCCCAGGAGTTTTAAACAGGTGTATAAAAGAATCCAAAACTATCACTTCCTCCTTATTAATTAAAATTAACCGGAATACAGTCTATATTCCGGTTATTTTTTTAGCATGAGTTACCAATAAATTAAGTCATATGATTTGTTTAGATACGAGCAGACTCATGATAGTTTCGGTCATTTTGCCAATAATTCACCATAACTGTAGTCATGTACCCACAGGCTGGATGACTCATTGTACAATCGCCGCAAGACGAGTATGCCTCTATAGTTCTCTGGCAACTATGTAGTTTTTTACCTAACTTTTTCATATTTTCACCTCCATTTCGTATATACAGATTTATTAATCAGGTCTTACTTTATTTAAACTCATTGAGCTTTACCGCGGATAAACCTTATGAGTTAAAATCAAAATTAAACTACACCTTTCACAACATGGAAGTCTTTATACTCTATATAATGGATTCAAAATCTTTATAGTTTTCAAATTGCTTTATGCTACCGTTATTCACAAACCAAATCTTATCTACCTTTGATAAAATATCAGGTTTATGACTTATGACAATAACGGTACTATCTATAAAATCAGTAGTAAGTATTTCATTTACATATGCTTCAGACTGAGCATCATAATTTGCGGTAGCCTCATCAAGTATAAGAATTTTTGATTTTCTTGCAAATGCTCTTGCCATAGCTAATTTCTGTCTTTGTCCACTCGACAGCTTTGAGCCGTTTCTACCAACTTGGCTTTTATATTTTAAAGGCATGTCTCTAATAAAATCATATGCACCACTCTTTATAGCCGCTTCATTGATTATTGAGCTATCATTTTTTATGCCAATAGAAATGTTATTCTCTATAGTTGTGTTAAAGAGGTACAAGTCCTGACTCACCACAGAAATCAAGCTTCTATAATCCCTTATATTTATGTCGCTAATATCAATTCCATCAATAAATATTTTTCCATCTTTCGGCTTGTAAAACCTAAGCAACAGATTAATAAGAGTACTCTTTCCAGAACCATTTGCCCCAACAATAGCTATTTTTTCACCATGATTTATACTTATATTGACATTATCAAGGATGCTCTCTCCCTCCTTGTAGGAAAAGCTTACATCCTCAAATTTTATACTTGCACTAATATCCTTGTTCGCTAATCGAAATAGATTTTTTTGATTTGCATTAATCTCTGTTTCCATATCAAGAAATTCAAAAAATCTTTTTGCAGATGGGATTATATTAGTAAAGTTATAACCAATATTTAATATTGCTGATATAGGTGCTAAAACATATGTACTGTATGTAAGAAAAGCAAATAGTCCACCTATTGTAAGTCCATTTTTAAATGCAATGTATGCCCCAAGAATATACAAAGCACAATTAATCCCCTGAAATACAATAGTTTCTGAGCATTCATTAAATTTATCTAAGAAAGCCATTCTTATATTGACTTTTACTATCTTTCTTTGCTTTTTGATAAATTCACCTGTTTTTATTCTGTCAATTCCCCAAAGCTTGATTTCTTTTGTTCCGCTTATTACATCACCATACCACGATGCATATTCACGGTTATATTCAATGTATTCATTAAACATCGCTTCCCTTTTCTTTGCCATGAACTTAACTGTAAAATATCTTATAGGAACAACAAATAACACAACAAGTGTCAATCTCCAGTCGATTATTAATAGTCCCATTAGTCCACCAATAATTTTAAAAATTTGCGATAGTATAATAATTGTACCTTTGTCACATATTCTAGATATATTTCCAACATCCATTCCAACATTGCTCATAATCTCAGAAAAATTTATATTATTAAAATATTGAAGTTTGAGCTTTTGAAGATGTTTAAAAGCCGCTTTAGTTAGAGAATATTGAAAGATAGAGTAAACGTAAGAATAATATTTCGTTTCAATTAGGCCAATAGCTTGTTCTAGTAAAATTATCGATAAAGTAATTACTGAAAATTTAACTACTACAGTTAGATTTTTTTCAAGTAGCCCATTATCCATAATCTGTTTACTAATCAACGGTAAAAGCATATTGATTCCAGCAGAAATAAATATACATAAAAATATTATACTGATTTTTTTTAAATATGGTTTTAAAAGTTTAAATATTCTTATGTACAAAGTTCTATTTTCTTTAGCAATTATCACGTTAGCACCAACTTATCATGATTTTTATATAAATAAGATTTCATTACAGACATGTTAACACAATAATGTTTTTGGAAGATTGTAAAATTGTTGCATATTTAATGCATAACATGTGCATTATTGTTACCTTTACACTTATTAATTCTGCTCACAAAAAATACACTAGCAAAAAATTATAGCTAGTATACCATTGAATACTTATTTATCTTTTTACTTGGTTTTTCCCATTTATTCTTAAGTATAGATAAGCTTCTGTACTTTCAGCATGGAAATTAGTCTTTGCATATATTAGAGGTAAGCGGTAAACCATGAGTACCGATATAAAAATTCCGCCATTTCTGGCGGACATAGTTTTAATTGTTTTTTCTGCATTCCTCCGGTAAGTCTTCCGACCACGGAAGAAGCTGTTCTAAAAAGGCTGTATTCTTATCCGACATGTGCTGCGGAATCTGCTGTAGTATAT
>JAEWZA010000176.1 GCA_023395575.1 Bacillota bacterium | reverse complement strand
TCATGGGCTATAGGAGCACAGTGCATGCCAGCTCTTGTCCCTATGTTATAGACCTTGTCCAAAACATAGCTTATTTCACTAGATGGTACACCTTTAAAATTCAGTGCTACGATACCAGAGTTTTTTTCTATATCATTTTTACTATACAGTTTTACATTTTTTAGTTCTTGGACACCTTCAAAGAGCATTTTAACAAGTTGGTATTTATGCTCTCTTATATTCTCAATGCCTTGGCTATTTATGAAATCAATACCATAGCCCAAGCCTACTATAGCTGGGGTGTTCAATGTTCCGCTTTCCATAAGGTCTGGCATGAATTCAGGCTGTGTAAGCTCCTCAGAATTACTTCCTGTTCCACCTTGCAGAATTGAGTTAATTTTCAGTCCTTCCCTGATATACAGACCACCTATACCAACAGGTCCCATCAAGCTTTTATGACCTGGAAATGCCAACATACTTATATTCATATCCTCAACATCAATGTTTATTGTTCCTGCACCCTGTGAACCATCGAGCAAGTACATTATCTCGTTTTCACCTGCTATTTTCCCGATATCCTTTGCAGGCAGAATTATTCCGTTCACATTTGATGAAAGGGTAGCCACTATTAGCTTTGTATTTTTTCTGATGTTTTTTTGTATATCATCAGGGTCAATTTCACCAAATTCATTACCCTTGACAACTGTGACTTCCACACCAAGGTCTCTTTCAAGCAGTTTAAGTGGTCTCATAACAGAGTTGTGTTCAAGGCTTGTTGTTATTACATGGTCTCCAGCTTTAAGGCTTCCTTTTATAGCTATGTTCAAAGCCTCAGTAGCATTTTTTGTAAAGCATAATTGCATTGGGTTACTGATATTAAAGAACCTGCTTACTTTCTCACGCGCTTCCATTACAGCTTGTCCTGACTGTATTGACATTAAATGCCCACCACGGCCGGGATTTGCGCAATATTCACGCATACACCTGTCCATTTCCTTATATACCTTCTCAGGTTTAGGGTAAGTAGTCGCAGCATTATCTAGGTATATCATTTGAACATAACCTCCCTTAAAATACTCCATTTATTACAATTCAATTATTTTCACACTTGTATGTCTTAATTTTTGCTAGATTATAACAATTCAATTTCTGTTGCAATTTTAAAAAAACAAGTTATTTGTTAACATAATACAGAAAAATTAAGTATATTTTTCAAAGGTATTTTTTATTTTATTAATGGTATTAAAATTTTCTAACAATAAATCTTCATCAACTACTTCAATATCGAATTCTCCTTCAAGCATAACTACTGCTTGTATTCCCTTTATAGAGTCAAGTCCATATGGCCGAATATCCTCATCGTCTCCTATTTGTGATAATACATTAATATCCACATCCAAAGCTTTGGATAATATGTTTATAACTTCACTCCTTCTAAACTCCATTATGAGCTACGCCTCCTATTCTAAACAGCTATAGTTAATTCAACTTGCTATTAATAAATTCTCCTAGCACCAGTGCCTCATCAGCCACTATACTATTTACTTCAACTTTTTTTTCAGTTAAAAGTTGCTTTCCCAAAGACAAGTCAAAATCGCTGATTTTGACAGCTTTTGTACATGCCATTCCCGGTCTTGGCGGAGCCGGAACAATCTCGGTCTTTATCCCGTTATCACGCATTATTTTATCAACCAGCATCATTTGACCTGTATTTCTTGCAATTATCAAATATGATTTGCCCATTATCTTCACCCTTATAAACCCTTAGCTATCTCAATAACTTTAGGTAACTTTACTCCTTCCATATGCCTATAACAAAATTCGTAAATTTCTGCCTCGCTTATACTCATACCAGCTTTGGGTGTAACAGTAGCCCTTATTTTATGTCCTAATATATCATCCTGAACTCCATCTACCTTAACAGACTGCACTTTTTCGTTTCTCAAGATAACTTTTTCTATCTCGGCAGGATAAACGTGGAAGCCTCCCTGGTTTATCATATTGTCAGCCCTACCTGCCCAATATGTGTATCCCTCATCATCCATATATGCCAAGTCTCCGGTCTTTAAGCCATGAGTAGTAATAACTTCACTGGTTAATTCAGGCGAGTTGTAATAACCAAGCATGACATTAGGACCTTGTACGTAGATTTCACCTATTTCTCCCGCTTTGACTGCATTTCCGTTTGCATCAAGAAGCTCAACAGTGCAGTATTTAACCGGTTTCCCTACTGAACCAGCTTTTCTCAACATATCCTCAGGCTTTAAGTGAAGAACCCTAGGCGATGCCTCTGAAAGACCGTAAATATAATAGAATTCTACCCCTTTATACATGTCCAAGAGCTGCTGTACATCTTCCTTTATAAGCTTTGCAGCCCCGGTCTGGATATACCTTAAGCTGCTTGTAGAATACTTTTCTTTCCTTTTGTACTCAACAATCTGGTGAAGCATTACTGGTACAGCAAAAAAACCTGTAACCTTATGATCCTGTATTGCTTTAAGTATGATGCCTGCATGAATGATACCATTTAGAATTACAATCTTAGCTCCTACTGAAATAGCAGCAATTATCTCTCCTGTTATAGTGCCTACTAATGCCATTGACTTTAGAATAAGTATATTGTCTTTATCAGACATTTTAAGGTATTCGATAATTGCCTCCATATTAGAAAGGATATTTCTAGTGGACAGCATAATGCCCTTTGGACTTCCATGTTTGTCCGACATGTAGAAAATAGAAGTCATTTCGTCATTATTCCATACTGAGGCCGTAAAGATTTCAGATAGGTTACAATCTTCCATGAAATATACTGCTTGATTTAATGAATTATTACATGCTTCGGTACTGTCATCACAAAGTAGAATGCTTTTTACAGATGGTATTGTACTAGAATCTATACCAGCTATAAATTCACTTAAGTCACTTTTGGTAATGATAGCTTCTGCACAGCAGTGCTGGATAATTTCCTGAAGCTTTAAATCCTTTGCTTGAGGCGATACCGGTACAAAAACCATTCCTGCCATATTTGCTCCATAGATTGCCGCGACAAAGTCCACAGAATCCTGCAGGTATATAATAACCTTGCTGCGCGGCTTCAAGCCAATATCAAGAAGCTTTCCTGCTATTTTCTTTGAATAACTTAACACCTCGGAATAGTTATATGTAATACCAGCAGAATCAGTTACAGCTTCCTTTATTCCATATTCAGACTCAGACTTAACTAAAGTATCATAAATATTCATGGCAGTTACCTCGATTCCAACTTACTTGTGACATACTCTGTAATTAAATCAATGTTAGCAAAATTCTGATGACTGAGTGAGCTGGTGTCCACTTCAATATCAAACTCGTCTTCGAGATTTATAATCATCTCAACCAGTCTGATTGAATCAATACCATGATCCCTTCCGATCCATGATTCTTCTGTAACCTTGTCGGCATTTATTAATGCGTTTTTAGCAATAACTTTCATTACTCTTTCCTTAATATCATTCATTTGTAAATCCCCCTTAAAAATTAAGCTACTATATTACTCACTATCTAAATTATTTGTAGCGCTCATTAATAATTTTTATTCTGCCATCCTCTACAGGCGAGACTGTACCTTTACTTTTTATGTAATCTGCCAATACATCCTTCAACAACCCATATGTGCTTACCAGCGTGGAGTTTTGAATTTCCTCATATCCGTCTCCTCCATAAAATAGATAATCATTTGTGGCAACTTTGTATGTTTTATCTTTATCTAATGGAGCTCCGTCCTTTGTTACACTTACAAGTCTTTCCCCTGCCATCTTTGATGCATCGATTACATAATTTATTCCTGAAACCTGCAGGAATCCACCGTTAAAGACTGTAGGATACCCTCTCAACCCTCTTTCAAGAGCCTTATATATCACATCTCCCTTTAATTCCACAACCACAAGGGAATTTACAAAAGGTAGCACTTTACCTATTTGATACATGTTTAGTTCACCTTTTGGCAAACTCTCTCTTATTCCTCCTCCATTCAATAGTGTCAAATCCGCACCTGCAGTTTCTCTCATTGCATCAGTCAATAAATTCGCAAGGTTCGTTTCCTTAGACCTTACCTGGGTTCTTATTCCATTTAAAACTACATCTGAACTACCCACTTTTATTTGGGCACTTTTTAATGCTTTGGCATGATATATATCAGAAACCTTTTTAAGTTCAGCATCTTCCTTTGAGCGGTCAGTTGTTGCCTCTACTTTCCAATCAACTTTTGCTACTTTCCCTTCCTTAAAATATATTTCGGCCACTCCAAGATGCGTTGTAAAACTGCCTGCTTCAGCCATGTATGTGTTATTAATCTTCTTTGCTGTTTCATACAAGTAGTGGTAATGTCCACATAAAAGCAGATCTATTCCGTCAACTTCCTGAATAAGCCTTTCGTCATTATCGTCTCCTAAATGTGAAAGTAAAACAATTGCATCAACCTTGCCTTTTAATTCAGAAACAACTCTCGCTGCGCATTTAATAGGATCATCAAACGTAATTGTATTATCATGAACGAAATTTGTAGAAAAAGGAGTTGTTAGCCCAAATACACCAATTTTCTTACCATTTACTTCAAAGATTTTATATTCATCAAATACCTGTTTTCCATCCTTATATATATTAGCTGAAAGAATTGGAAAGTTAATCTGCGATCTTATCTCCAACAGTCTGTCAAAACCGAAGTTAAAGTCATGGTTTCCAGGCACCATCGCATTATAGCCCATTAAATTAACGCATTCTACAACGCCTTTACCCTCATCTATATTGGCTTCGTTTGAACCATGAAACAGGTCTCCGCAGTCCAAAAGCAGAGTGTTTTTATCCTTTTCACGTTCCTCCTTTACAAATGAGTTTAATAGAGGAAGCCCCATAATGGTACTAACCTCGTCCAAGGTATAATATGTACCAGTTTCATCGTCAAAGACCATGTGTCCATGGACATCTGCAGTATTGGCTATTGTGATTTTACTATCGTAGTATCCGACCTTAAGAAGTATCTGGTCAAAGTTTACATACTTGATTACAAGATATACTGCTGCTGCAATAATAATTAATCCAAGTATTATTAAGTTTGTATATTTTCTTTTCATAATGTTTTACCCCAAAATATTTATTAAATTCTCAAAATATTTATTATCTATAGCTTAAAATGTTTATTATCAATAACTTAACCTTCGCACATAAAATCTGTTGGTGCGGTAAAATTATCAATGGTTTGAGTCAAAAATAATAAAACATTAAATTTAGATTGTCAGAACATAGAATTTCCGGTGCTTGAATAGTTTTTAAGGCCAAATAACCAGAATCGGTATACAAGTACGAACATAATAATTCCTACAACTGGAGTCATATAGAGATATCCGCTCCAGAACATAGACAAATCAGGCTTCCTAAGAAAAAATTGTGCTGGGAAATAGCTTACAAATGCGAATGGCACTATAAAAATAAGCATTTTCTGTATTATTCCAGGATAAAAGCTTATTGGATATCCTGCAAACCTTCTGGAATTAAAGAATATAAGATTTCTTAAGTTGACCGTCTTGACAGCCCAAAAGCTAAAACAGGATGAAATCATAAAAAGTGAAGCCTGTATAATTGCACCTCCGACCAATGCCGCTATATAATATGCAATATTTTTGAAGTTCCAGTCAATGCCAACATTGGTAGCTGTCTTCATAAAAAGTATTATCCCTACTACACCATGTCCTATTGTTGCACAATAATCAACTTTGGAGGCAACAATTTGGTACATCAATCCCAAAGGCCGTATAAGATACCTGTCAAGTTCGCCGGAATAAACCATATTGTCAAAGTCCCGTATTCCGGTAAAAAGAAAAATAAAGATGCTATAAGATAGGAATAAAAAGCTATAAAGGAAAAACATCTCATCCATTTCCCAACCCTTTATTCTTACCATTCTAGTGAGGATAAGATACATGACTATAATACTCACCATTTCCCTGCAGAATACTGCAAAAGCTAGAAAAAATCTGTCAAATTTGTACTCCAAAGCTGATTTTAGATTTAATTTGGAGAACCTAAAAAAAAGTGTCATCATGGAACTGAAAGAGTTATTTTTCTGCATAAAATCAACCTCCTTGTACAACTAGTTTTTTTGTAGCCATTTTCCAAATTATGTGACCTACTATCACAAGCAAAGCTAACCATATTACCTGCTTCGCTATGGCAAATATTAT
>JAEWZA010000174.1 GCA_023395575.1 Bacillota bacterium | reverse complement strand
AGTCGATACAATTGATATTTGGAATTATAAACTTGCAGAGGTAGCTGCAAATATCATTATTGAACGAAAAAAATTTTCTGATATTCTTTCAGAATTTGCACAAAATCAACATAAATTTATAACAAATGATAGAGAAATAATAACATTTAATTATGATTGTAATTTTAATTATCATAATTCAGATAAAAAAAATGAAATTATGGATTTATATATTAAGTTATTAGAGAAGAGTATAAATAGAGATATTTCTGTTGGTTATACAACAATAGGTCCACATAGAGATGATTATGATATTTTAATTAATAATAAAAGTCTTAAGCTATATGGTTCTCAAGGACAACAGAGATCTTCTGTTTTATCGATAAAGATTGCAGAAATTGAGCTTATAAATAGGGAAACTGGGCAATATCCAATATTGCTTTTAGATGATGTTATGTCTGAACTAGATGAAAATAGGCAAAAATATTTAATGGAAAGTATTAAATGTGTTCAAACATTTATAACTTGTACAAATGATTCGAAATTTAAAAATATTTTAAATGATTCAGCTAAATACTTTCTAATTGAAAATGGCACTGTAATAAATTGTTTTGAAAATGAACGTTTGCATTAAGTATGTTAATAATGTAAAATTACAAGTAGAAGTTAATGGGAGGACATATTAAATGTTTTTGCATATTGGTGGAGATATTGTTATACCGGTAAAAGATGTGATAGCTATCATGGATATTGATACAACAACTATATCAAAAGATACTAAAGAATTTTTAAAGATTGCTGAAGAGGAAGGCTTTATTAGAAGTATATCAGATGATCTTCCAAAATCTTTCATAATTACAGAAATAGATAAAAAAAGCATAATTTATTTATCGCCTATATCTTCTGTTACTCTTAAAAAGAGATCACAATATATAAGTGAAATTGCTAACATATAAGAATATTAAAAAATTATTCTACATATGATTTTGTGATTTTTTTCGTTATATTTTACTATTAATAAATGATTTTGAAAGGAAGTAAACATAATATTATGAGTGATAATACACATATAGACTCTTCATATGATGAGAGTCAAATTCAAGTACTAGAAGGCTTGGAGGCTGTAAGAAAAAGACCTGGTATGTATATTGGAAGCACTTCTACAAAGGGCTTACATCATTTAATTTATGAGATAGTTGCCAATAGTATAGATGAGGCATTAGCTGATAGATGTGATAAAATAGAAATTATAGTGCATAAAGAAAAATCTGTAACTGTTATAGATAATGGTAGTGGAATTCCTGTAGGAATTCATCCGAAGATGGGAATTCCTACCCTTGAAGTTGTTCATACAATTTTACATGCTGGCGGTAAATTTGGAAGTGGAGCATATAGTGTTTCTGGTGGGCTACACGGTGTTGGAGCATCAGTTGTAAATGCTTTATCAGAAACAATGGAAGTTACAGTATGTAGAGAAGGACATATTTATAGACAGAAATATTCTAGGGGTACTCCTATTACACCAGTTGAAGTTATTGGTGATACAGATGAGCACGGTACTACTACTACATTCAAACCCGATCCGGAAATATTCGAAATAATAGATTTTGATTTTGATACTATGATAACTAGATACAGGGAAATGGCATTTTTGAATGGTGGAGTAAGAATTAGGTTAGTTGACGAGAGGCCCGAAGAAAAAATAGTTAAGGATCTTCATTATGAAGGTGGAATTGCTTCATTTGTTGAGTATTTAAATAAGCATAAAGATGTAGTTCATGAAAATGTTATTTATATTCAAGGCAAAAAAGATACGAATATAGCTGAAATAGCACTGCAATATAATACTGGTTATACAGAAACAGTATTTAGTTATGCAAACAATATTGCAACCTCTGAAGGTGGTACACATCTTACAGGTTTTAGAACAGCTATTACTAAAGTTTACAATGACTATGCAAGAAAATTTAACTTTTTAAAGGAAAATGATAAAAATCTTGTTGGTGAAGATGTTAGAGAAGGTCTTACTGCTATTATTAGTATAAAACTTCTCGATCCACAGTTTGAGGGACAAACCAAGACTAAACTTGGAAATAGTGATATAAGAGGGTTTGTAGAGAGTATGGTAACTGAAAAACTTACTTTCTTTATGGAGGAAAATCCTACTATTGCTAAAATTATTTTAGAAAAAGCTCTTACTGCAGCAAGAGCCAGAGAAGCTGCGAGGAAAGCAAGAGATTTGACAAGAAGGAAGAGCGCATTGGAGACAAGCACACTTCCTGGAAAGCTAGCTGATTGTTCAGAAAAGGATGCTTCTTTGACAGAAATATTTATAGTCGAAGGTGACTCTGCAGGTGGTTCTGCTAAGCAAGGAAGAGAAAGAAGAATTCAGGCAATTTTACCTCTATGGGGCAAAATGCTTAATGTAGAAAAATCCAGAGTTGATAAGGTTTTTGATAATGAAAAACTTTTACCAGTAATAATAGCTCTTGGTGCTGGTATTGGAGATGAGTTCGATACTAGTAAGTTAAGATATAATAAAATTATTATTATGGCTGATGCTGATGTAGATGGTGCTCATATAAGAATGTTATTATTAACATTTTTCTATAGATATATGAGACCGTTAGTTGAAGAAGGACATGTATATTTAGCAATGCCTCCTTTATTTAAAGTACAAAAGGGGAAGGAAGAAAGGTATGCTTTTGATGAAAGAGAACTGGAAGTAGTCTTTAGAGAAACTGGTTGGAAAAAAGAAGATTCTGGTTTAATTATTCAGAGGTATAAAGGATTAGGAGAGATGAATCCAGATCAATTGTGGCTAACAACTATGAATCCTGAAACTAGAATGATTAAGAGAGTAAGTGTAGATGATGCAATAGCAGCAGATGAAGTTTTTGTAACATTTATGGGAGATAAAGTTGAGCCAAGAAAGGATTATATACATGCTCATGCAAAAGATGTAACTAATCTCGATATTTAAGTATTTTGTATGAAAGCCTATATCAAACATGATATAGGTTTTTTAATTTGTTGTATATTATATCTTAGTTATAAGATTAAAAAAGTAAACGGTAAACCATGAGTACCTCGATAGACTCCTTTAAATATGAGATAATTTTTCCAAGTTTTCACAAGCTACTTTAAAAAATTGTACAACTTTTTAAAGTTAGCTTGAAAAACTTTATTAAAATTTTTC
>JAEWZA010000170.1 GCA_023395575.1 Bacillota bacterium | reverse complement strand
GCCTGTAATTGCTCATTGTCTATTTGTACCATTTCTAATGTTTTACCAGCATCAATTGAAAAATTGTTTAGTGCTGTAATTACTTTTAATATTGCTAAATCATCTTTTTTAACATCTTCTCCATTTGGAGTAGAAGTTGATTTATTATCTTTTGCCTTATTCCATCCTATTGTTAAAAGGTTTGAATATTGTCCAATATTACTATACTTATATGCTGTAGTCATACCTTCATAAATAGCATTATTATCAATTTTACGAGGTTTTGCTTTTCCCATTTCATAGAAAAGAGGAACAATACCTTTCATGTTCTTTTCCCCTATATCAATCCACTGTGAATCTGCTAGACATAATGCATTATCCCCATCGTTATCAAACTGTAGGGTTCGACTAATCAGACTTTTTGAACTGGTATAAACACAACTAGTATTATAATATTTCTTTTGTAAATCAGTATCTTTTTTATATGCTTGATTCTTACATATTGCCCATTCACGGAATAAATGAGGCGAACGTAAAACCGCAAGTTTGTTAGCATTTCTAAATAATGAACAATAGCAATCTTCTTTATCCAATATTTTAATCTTATCTACATTAACTGTACAATTGAATACGCTCTGCATCCAGCCTATAACATCTGGTGCTAAATAAGTGTATTTGCCATCAACTTTTAATTTAGCAAATTTAGCATTTTTCTTAACCTTTATTAAACTGCTACTTAGTTCATTATAAGTGTATTTATCCCTTAATAATGAAGGATATAATTTTAATGCTTGTTGAAAGTATGAAGTATGTTCCTTATTACAACCTAATACATCTAACATACTATCTATTTTACTATAAGAATTTACAATATATTCTACTGTATCTTTACATACTGTATCTAAATCATTTTTATCAAAGTCTGTGAGCGTTTGGCACATCTGATAATTGATGGTTGCGTTTTTAAACTCTTTCTTTTCTTCATTACAGTATCGAGCATGACAATTATGTTTTTTATATAAGTATTTGTACATATCCCATGATTTAAAATTTGTACCATTTTTTTTATTATGCTTTTCTGCTAAATCCTTGTAATACTTATGCATTTTCCATTGACTAAGTGTGAAAACATACTTTATATCGTCTTTTATCAAGTGCCAAACTTTACCGTCAACATCTACTACTGAATCATCACCATTACAAAATTGATTAATAAAACTTACATAATCAGTTTTTACTAATAATCCTTTAAACCAAGGCAATCTAAACATTTTTGTATCTTCATCTAATATCCAACCACAACCATCTGAATGTGTAATAGTAACAGGAATATCACTTCTTCTTTCTGGATAGCTTTTTATTGCTAATATTTCTTCATGGTCATATAATTCTCTTTTAGTCTTTCTAGGTTTCTTTTTATTGGCTTTAGCATATTCTATTTCAGCTTCTAGTTCTTCACCTTCTAAATAAACTCTCTTATATAAAGGTTTCTTTACTTTTTCAGTTTTAATATAGTCAATTTCATCTGTTATTTCTGTCTGCCAATCGTCTATAATGATTGCTTTATCAATTTGAAATGATTCCCATTTATTGGTAGCCGAATTAATTAAGGACTGATAAGCGAGCCATTTTGTGATGTTACAACCCTGTTCACTACTATCATTTATTTTATCCTTTGTTAATCCACACATAAGAGTATCAATATATTTTTCTATAATATCTTTAGAAACAAACACGCATTTTTTCGTTCTAGTTTGACCTGCTGACGCTCCCATTACTATATATTCTTTACCGTCAAACTTAAAATTATTATTTATCAAGCTGTTCAATACATCGTAGTGATAAACTCTCACAATGAATATATCTGTTGTTAATTCATCTGGATTTATTTCTAATACATCTGTTAGATAGCTAGTAAATAGACTTATTTGCTTGTATGATTTAGGTATATATTCTTTATTACCAGTTTCTTTATTCTCTTTTTCACTATAACAAGCAAGTTTATTTAATTCCCTAACAAGAGTTAAATTATTAGTATGTTCTGTTCTGAGTTCATCATTTAATGCTTTTAATTCTGCTATAAAGTATTGATATAATTCACTTGATAATAATGTATTTCCATATTCTTTTTCCTTTTTATAGCCTTTATTATTCTTTAATAGCTTTCTAAAATATTTAAAATAATTTTCATATGCTTTTAATTGTTCTATGTCTGTATCTGTTTCAATATAATCTTCATCTTTCATTTTTTTAACTAGTGCCTTATGTTCTATATCCTTATTGATGTAATATGTATATATACAATTACCTTTCATACCAGCAAACATATTATCAAATACATGTTGAGCATATTTACTTGACAATATAAATTTTACAGCTTCAATTTCTTCAATAACTTTAATATGTTTTTTATTCTCAAAAATATTATCGTTTATTTCTCTTTCTTTCTCTGTATAAAATGATTTTGTGTCGATGCTAAATAGTCTAACTTGTTCTTTCATTATCTATCTCCTTTGCGTTCATCAAATTGTTTATAAGTAACATTTCTGTGGTCTACCAAAGGGAAATTATCTCCCCTTGGTTTAATGTTGCATAAAATAATTGAGTCCCTCTGAATCCATATAATCATAATCTTGAGTTTTTCTTTTTTTAAATTTAAGATAATCCTCATACTCACCATCATTACAGTGTCCATTAAAAAAGAACGGAACAGACAATGTACCTTCATTGATTTGGTCGAATTCATTTTCATATCTGAAAGAATACTTACCTAGAAACTCTTTTATTAAGTTGACTTCGGGATTAACTGGATTGAATAAATCATCTTCATTAAAAGAAAATTTATTGATAGGACTTTGTATTTCTTCATTATTATCAGCTTTTATTAACTCATCCTGTATGTCTTCCATATCCTTTTCGGTATGTTCAATGTCCATAGGGTTATCTTCTCCCCAGGTATCATCATCAGAAACATTACTTATATTATCCTCACTACTTTCATCAGATTTATAAAAATCATACTTAGCGAATATTGACAAATCTTTAGTGTAATCATCACTCTTCCATCTATCTTTATTACGCTTGTTAAGCGCAATCATTTCAAAATAAATTTCTTTTGTTTCTTCATAGGAGTATTCGTGTCCCTGTTTTATTCTATTAAATTTCATTGAATAAGATTTTGTTCTATTACCATCTGTTTTAATAGGCTTAGTATTTTTATCTTTTATATCTGAACTATGTTGCTGACCAACTCTTATACATTTATCTTTATCAGCATATCTAGAATATGTATTAGTTACTCCTGAAAACTGGTTGTCCATTACTAAAACACAGTTGCTTCTATAAATATATAACAGTTGTAATTTTTCAAGAATTGTATTATATTCAACGGCTGAACGCTCAGACACTTTACATTCTTTAGCAAGAAAATCTATTGAACAATAGCCAATACCATCATCATGATTTGACTCACCTTTTTTATTTTTAGTAAGAGTACCTATTACATTAATAAAATATGTAAGCAACATTGCTCTATCATTTTTAACAGACATAATTTTATTAACTTCATATTCATCAACAATAATAAAATATTCTTTGCTAGTGTCAAATCTTAAAGAAGATAAGTTTACAACAAGTTCATTCCTAGAAATTTTAGATATAGTTATAAGCTCTTTTGATTCTAAGGTGTTTAATCCATTTTTAATATTATCAATAAATCTTTCTGGATAAGGTGGATTATCACCAAATAACAAATAACAGAGCATATTAATAGTAATAAAATAATTATTATGTACATTATCCATTAATCTTCTAAGAGCAACATAAGCAGCTATAGC
>JAEWZA010000081.1 GCA_023395575.1 Bacillota bacterium | reverse complement strand
GGGGAATGACTAAAAACTCGTTAATACCCGAGTACTCTAACTCAGGAGCACAAGGGAAAATACGGGGTGCTACAGATAAAAAAAGGGGTAGACCTAAAGCTATAGGCTTGAATGGCAAAGTAATTATTGGAATAAATATAACTGAAAATATAAGAAGAATTTTTGAAATGTCAATAAACCAATTCTTTAGAAATGGCAAGAAACCTACCCTAAGAGATGCCTATGATTCTATGCTGCGGAAATATTTTTCCAATAAGGTGACTAATAATGACCAGTTAGAGATACAAGTTTGGGATAGTAGCAGAATACCAACCTACCATCAATTCTATTATTGGTTTTCTAAATATAGAGATCCTAAAAAAGACTTCATATCACGCAATAGTGAAACTAAATTCAATTTACAAATGCGTGAACTTTTAGGAAATTCGAATATGGAAGTATATGGACCTGGCTCAAAGTATCAAGTAGACGCTACACCTGCGGATATATACCTTGTAAGTAAAGTACATCCGCATAGAATAATTGGTCGACCGGTAGTATATGCGGTGATAGATATATATTCAAGAATGGTTGTGGGTATTTTTGTTGGCTTGGAAGGTCCATCGTGGATAGGTGCAATGATGGCACTTGATAATATTGTAGCTGATAAAGTTGAGTTCTGTAAAAAATATGGTATTGAAATTACAGAAGATATGTGGCCAAATTCATTTCTTCCTGAGGTAATTCTTGCAGATAGAGGAGAATTTGAAGGTTATAGCGTTTCAAACCTGATTAATAACCTCAAAGTAACTGTAGAAAATACTGCAGCATATCGTGGGGATTTAAAAGGTATAGTTGAAAGATACTTCAGAACAACCAATGATCGAATAAAACATAAAGCACCAGGTGCTATTGAAAAAGAATTTAGAGAACGTGGTGATAATGATTACAGGCTTGATGCGACATTAAACCTAGATGAATTCACCCAGATAATTATTCAACAGGTTATTTGGCATAACAATAATGTTAAAGAACAGTTTCAAATGGAAAAGGAAATGATAGCTGCAGAGATTCCGCCCAAGCCTGTTGCAATGTGGAAGTGGGGTATCGCTAATAGAAAAGGTAGGTTTAATAAGTATCCGACGGATATTGTTAGACTAAACTTGCTTCCAAGAGCGAAAGTCAGCATATCAAGAGAGGGCATATGTTTTAAAGGCATGTACTACAGTTCCCAAAAAGCTATTGAAGAGCAATGGTTTATAAAATTGAGCAGAAGCTATTCGGATATAGTATATGATCCAAGAAATATAAACTATATTTATATTCCCGATGAGAAAGGTAGACGATTTGTAAAGTGTTTTATGCTTGAAAAGAGTTTTGACTATAAGGATTTGCAAATAGAAGAAGTTGTGTTTTTGGAAGAGCTTAAGAAAGAAATAATAGTCGACCGTACTGATGAAAACAATCAGAATAGGATAAATATGGATGTTGCTATTGAGAAAATTATAAATAAAGCGCAAAAAAGAAAAAGCGTTCAGAGTATTAATGAAACAAAAAAAGCTAGGTTATCTAACATAAAGGAGAACAGAAAAGAGGAACGTGCTGAATTAAGGAATAAACAAGCCTTTGAGCTTGGTATAGAGGACAAGAATTTGGTCACGGAGATTGATATAAAAGAATCAGACACGTTAAATGGCTCAAATAATAATAAACCTATAAACAATACTATTAGCATATTACGGAGGAAGAGAGATGAAAAGCTTGGTCCCAAATGACTATATAATAAATTATTCGGTATTTAAGGGTAGGGTGATATGGGAACCTGAATATCTTAAACAGGAGTTAGATGAATATGAGAATAATCCTTTTATTGAAGCGTTACCTCCGATTTTCAATATGGAGGAGGTAATTGATCAATTTACATTCTACCCTAATGTTAAAAGCGAGGATAAAGATAAAAGGGCGAATGTACGTTATCACATAATTAAAAAACTCAAAAGATTTATTCAGCCATTAAATATTCACACCAGAATTGAACAGGAGATTTCAGCAATGATACGTCAGGGGTATCTTGCTCGTAATCCATGTTCAATCGAATTTTTACAAAGATTAAGGTTGTTAAATGATATTAAGCAGTATAGCAATCAAGAAATAGAGGAAAAGTTTAGAAAGCTTAGTGAAACCTTGAGATCAACTGCTGACAGTTTGAGTATTATTGGGATTAGCGGTATAGGTAAAACAACAGCAATTGAAAGACTGTTTATGATGTACCCACAGGTTATACATCACAGTGATTACAAAGGAAACCCATTAATCAGAACTCAAATAGTATG
Source organism: Bacillota bacterium (assembly GCA_023395575.1). Lineage (GTDB taxonomy): Bacteria > Bacillota > Clostridia > Acetivibrionales > DSM-1351 > Ruminiclostridium. The sequence goes on along the minus strand of JAEWZA010000081.1, from coordinate 11,803 downwards.
GTTAAAGATAGACTGCCCATATGATGGCTCACTTAAAACACTATGCAAAATATTCTTTAAATCTATAGATGATGTAATTGGAACAACAAAATATTTTGAGAAGTTTGGTAATAACCGTAATTCAGCTGCTACAATGATGATTTATATGACTTATTTGGCCTCTATTTACGGAATCGGAGTATTAGCTATTGATGAAATGCAGCATTTAATCAATAAAAAGAATGATTCGGATGAAATGCTAAATTTCTTTGTTACGCTTCAAAATGTTATTGGCGTTCCGACTATTCTTATTGGGACATTTAAAGCCTTAAAAGTCCTTAAGAAAGATTTTCGGCAAGCACGTAGAGCTGGTAGTGAAGGTAACATCATTTGGGATAGAATGCATAAGGATGATGAATGGGATTTCTTTATTGAGACACTGTGGAGCTTTCAGTGGTTATCGGAAGATACTGAATTTAGTCATGAGTTTAATGCTGTAATGTATGATGAGTCGCAAGGAATAACAGCAATAGCAGTGAACTTATTTATTGTTGCCCAAGAACGTGCATTACAAAGTGGAACAGAAGTTATAACAGCTGAGCTAATACGGAAAACGGCTCGAGAAGACTTCCATATGATCCAGCCTATGATAAAAGCTTTGAGAAGTAGCAATATAGAAGATATCTGTAAATATGAAGATATCAAAGTAAATCTTGAAGATATAGTCAATAACGTTCGCGGAAAGATAGAACTTCAGGGAAGAATAAAGCAATTTGCTGAGCAAGAAAAACGTAATTCAAAAATGTTAATGTATGAACTACTTGAGAAATTAATTGAGGATATATCATTAACCGGTTTATTTAACAGCATTAAAGATTCGGAATTTACTAATATTATTGAAAATTCTCTTTCAAAGAATGACTTGGACGAAGAGTATGAAGTAGTAAAAAAAAGGATCTCACTAACCCTGATGGAGAAGTTACTGAAGGGACAAAATGAAAAAAATGTTTATAATTTGCCTAAAATTAGAGCCAATAAAAGTAAAGATGATCTGAGGATAGCCTTTGATGAATGCGAAAAGAAGAAGAAGCCCATTTATAATGCTCTAATTGAAAATGGATATATAAAGAATCCTTTTACTGAATTTTATGGAGTAGTGTAAAAATGCTTAACTTCTTTGCTGAGGCCTATGAACGTGAATTATTGTATAGTACAATTGCCAGACATCATTTTTATTCCAAGAATACTAACTTTAAGGAGACTCTTGTAGAATTTTTTAAGACACCTAATGTGATACCTACAGTGTATTTTCCTAGCAGACTTATACAGTTGTGTAGTCAGCTACCTTCGGGAAGCATTTATAATCCTGACTATCTGATTAATAATCATACCTTGTTTCCGGTATACAGACCTTTTATTTCCACTATAACAGCAAATAAAATTATAGAATCCATAAAAAATGGAGACGGAAAGGGATTATATACAAAAGTTGGAGTCGTTGCAGGTAGCATTTGTAAGAAAGATGGATTAAGCTACTGCCCGGAATGTGCTGTCGAGCAGAAGCAAAGATTTGGAGAGCCGTATTTTATGTGTATACATCAAGTTCAGGGCGTTATTGTGTGTCCTATACATGAGTGTCTATTGAAAACCTATAATAAGAAGTATACGGATGTAAGTCGAATTGAATTTATACGGATGAAATACGAATTTCTTGATTTAGAGCAGCATTATGAGAAAGATGCAACAATTGCTGCTCATCTAAAAAATATAGCTGTGAATATCAATTACCTTTATAATAATCCGTCTCTTAACTGGGATCAGAAAAAAGTACATGAGCAATATTTGAATTGTTTAAACGAAAAGCAGTTGATAACCCATGGTGGTCATGTTAGACAAACAGATTTGTTTAATGAGTTTAATGCTTATTATGGAGAAAAGCTGCTGTCGAGACTTGAATCTGAAATAGACAATGATAATGAGTATAATTGGCTGAAAGTTATAACTAGGAAGCCAGGAAGAGTTGTACACCCTTTACGACATATACTCTTAATACAATATCTTTCTAATAATATTGATGAATTTTTTCATTACAATAGCATAAAGTCAAGACCCTTCGGTGTAGGACCATGGTACTGTTTAAATCCTGCATCAGACCATTTTCAATGCAAGGTGGTTACCAATTGTATTATTACTGTTGATTCGAAAAGTAGACAACCTGTAGGAACGTTTGCATGCAGTTGTGGGTTTAAATATTCGAGGAAAGGACCTGATAAATGTGAGAGTGACAAATATAAGATTGGAAGAATAAAAGAGTTTGGAACTGTTTGGGAAAATAAACTAAAATGCTACCTAACCCAGCGTAATTATGGGATTAGAGAACTAGCAAAAATCATGCGCTGTGATCCCAAAACAGTTGTAAAGTTTGCAGAGCAATATAAATTGAGACATAAACTTACTGGTAATATGACAGTATTAACTGAAAAAGAAGTTGATTGTAAAAATAATATTAACTCTCAACTTGAAAAGATATACAAGGATAATATTCAAGATTTTATTAGGGAAAATCAAGAGTGTACTATTACACAAGTACGTGCAGCTCTTAAGAAACAGTATGCATGGCTGTATAGGAATGATCAGAAATGGTTAAAAAGCATCTTGCCATTAAAATTACACACATCAGAGATGATTATTTCTAAAAAAGTAGATTGGGATGAAAGGGATAAACAAATTCTTAAGCATATTATGGAAGTCCATAAAGCTCTTAAGCACAGTGAGAATCCAGTTAGAATAACCTTATCTCTTTTGGGTAAAAAGTCTGGCTTAACATCAACTCTTGAGAAAAAATTAGATAAACTTCCTCAAACAAAAGCATTTATTAATCAAGTTATTGAAACAATTGAAGATTTCCAAATTAGAAGAGTTAATGTTGTATGTAAAAAGCTATTTGAAGAAAAGGAATATATATCAAGATGGGAAATTTATCGTTTAGCAGGGTTAAAGAAAAACATCTCTATCAAGGTTAAGAAACAAATTGAAACTAATATTATTCGTTATCAAGGGGGTAAAGATATTGACAGCTAAAAAAACATACAAGAAAATTAAACTCAATCAGTGGCCGTTTAGACCGGGAGAAGCAGCTAAATTATACTGGGTAGACCATCCTTATAGAGATATAAAGGGACGATGGACTATGGCAGTATATTTTAAGAAGGTAGGACAGAAGCAGGACATATACAGATGCGATATTCCGTGGGGTACATTGGAATATATGAGAATTGGTAGGTTATATTGTGATGGAAGATTATTATCGTCAGAGGAATGCTCTAGCTATGACTTAAAAGACCAAATAGATTCATTTGCTTTCAATTCACAATCTCCAACATGTATTACAGATGCTGGAGAGATAGTAACGGGAGACGGAAACAAAAATATAATAATGAAAAATTATTTTGTTCTAAAAAGTACTGTTGGAGAAGTTCGTATCCCAGTTTTAGAAATAATTCGTGCAATGCTAACTAAAAATAGAAAGCTTAATTATGCAGTGCTAGAGCCAAATTCACTTGACCAGTATTTTATAGTTGAACACGATATAAAGAATAATAACTTAGTAAGAATATATTTTTCAAAAGACTATCCTGGGGATCTCTTAACAAGAAGAAATATTGAACACATAATATGGCTAGGAACAAGCAACAAAGCTAAACGTGCTATTGGTGAGATATATAAGTGTATAGCAAATGGAAGTACGAGGGGTATTCATTTTCAGTTCCCCTTGGAAGGTCATTTTGAGATTAAGGCAAGGTATATGAGAGGTCGAGACGGAATAATTAGAATAGAAGAAATTATCTACTTTAAAGAAAAAAATGCATGTAGGTATTTTGCTGAGGTATATTCGCCACATATTCATGACGTCACAAAAGTGAATAAGCCAAGAATCAGAAGACATATAATAATTCCTGATGAATTTCTTGAAATAGATAATAAATGTGATGGCTCTAGAAAAAGTGAAAAAACTGTGGCTATAGAAACTGCACAACATGACTTTGAAATTCCTCCGATAATACGTTTGAAACCACAGACTTCAATTATCCAGAGAACTGGCTCGAATGAAAAAACAAAAGATGTTGAAATTAATTCAAATAACAAAGTTACAACAACTGACTCAGGAGGACTTAATTTAATGGAGGGGATAGAATTTCGTGAGTTGGATAGAAATAATGAGCCATGTGAAGGAGATATCGGTACTTTTATTAAAGTCCTGATTGAGCTAAAGAACCGATATATAGATATAGACGTTTCTTATTTGATAGGGGATTTACCTGAAGGTATGATAGGAAAATGGTATAACAAGTTGGATGATGGCAGTACTCCAAGAAAATATGTAATAGCTGCTGTATCTGTAGATGAAAATTGTACATATCATTTGATTGAAGTTGAGCGTCAGGGGCGGCCATTATCAACACTTGTACTTATATTTGGAAAAACAATTAATAAGTCAGAAGAATGTGCTGTGTTTCATCAGGTTTTGATATCGCTAGTAAATAATAACGGCAGTTGGAATCAAGATGTTCTTAATAATTTTTCTGGTAAGGGTATTGGAAATGAGAGAATTATGCACACAAGAAAAAGTTGGAGTATTGAAGAATTGGCGGATAGGTTGTATGAAAAGCTTTCAAATTTATAATAAATATATTAAAAACAATTGTTCGGGCTTTACAATTACTTAATCAACAAGGTAATAAAGGTCGAACTGTTAATTTTATGCCTATACTAATATCATTTAAGGTAAGTAATGTTCTTAATTCTTGCAGATTTTTGTTGTCGTACTTGACAAAGCACAAAATAATTACCTTTAATTTGACTTTGTTTAGATTTAATGGTAATATATTTGCATATAGGAATGTGGGTTTTTGCGGAGGTGCTTATGCATAATTTTAACGGAAGAGAAATTTTAGGTCAAGATTTTCCTAGAAAGGTACGTACTGAATTTGTTAGGACAATTAAACAGTCATATAAGATTGTTAAACAGCTAGAAGGTGAATGGGATTACCTGAGTTCTGTTTTAGGGAGAAATATTATTACTTCATTTTGTAATATTGTAGTAGAATGTGAATTTATGAGAAAGATAGATATTGGCGAACTTCAATATACATATAGAATAGTTCCAAATAAAGTTAAAAGTCACTATCACATAGAAATAATGTCCAGAAACTTTATATTAACAATAAGTCAAATTAATAAGGATGGGGTATTACCACGAAAGGCTGAATTTAGAATAAATAATAGTCTTGATAATCAACTACCATTAATTAAAGAGACAGAAATTAATCAATCAAAGTATTATTCAATATTAACACACGGTAAATATATTGATGGTCTTAATTTTGTTAATTTAGGAATACCTGATGCTAAAAATGGTAAATGGCTGGGAAATACAAATATGAGATTATTATCGGAACCATATATAATTACTGAACCAGAAGCTGATTTAGTACCAGAAGAACAAATTACTGAAGAAATGATTGTATCGGCTAAGGAATATTTAAGAAAGAGGATGCTGGGTGATGCCAAATAGTAAAATAATTCCTAAAAGAATAAGGGAAGCAAGAATTTCAAGAGACTTAACAACAACCCAATTAGCTGAGCATTTAGAAGTAACAAGACAATGTGTATCTCAATATGAATTGGGACATTCAGAGCCTACACATGCAGTTCTAAGAAAAATGGTTGAGGTTCTTGAATTCCCAGTAGGATTCTTTTACAAACCATTACTACAAACTAATAATCCAGAGAGTATTACGTTTTATAGTCCTACCTTTTTTAGAAGCTTGAAAGCAGCAAAGAAAAGTGGTAAAAATAAAGTTACAGTTAGGATGGATTGGCTTGAAGAAATATTTTTATATTTGAAAGACTTTGTAAATTTTCCTACTGTAAATGTTCCTAATGTTAGTCAATATCTAACTGGAGAAGAATTATCACAGGATGACATTGAGGATATAGCAGATCATGTTAGAAAAAGCTGGGGACTTGGAAAAGGTCCTATTAGTAATGTTCTCTTGTTACTTGAAAAGAATGGATTTGTCGTTGCTCGCAATTCAATAAAAGATAAAAAAATAGATGCATTTTCACAATGGAAGGGAGAAATTCCATTTGTTTATCTAAGTTCTGATAAGGATTGTGCAGTTAGGACAAGATTTGATGCTTCCCATGAGCTAGGGCATCTTTTGTTGCACATAGATTCAGATCAGCATAATTATGACGATGAAAGTTATATTAAGTCCATTGAAAAGGAGGCAAATAAATTTGCCGGAGCATTTCTTCTCCCTAGAGAAAGTTTTGGACAGGAGGTAATGTCAACTTCTCTTGATCATTTTATTAATTTGAAACGCCGTTGGAAAGTTTCTATACAAGCGATGATACACAGATGTGCTGATTTAGGTTTGCTTAATGATAATCAAATTCTTTATCTAAGAAAGCAGATATCTATAAGAAAAATGAGAACTAATGAACCACTTGATGATGAATTAATACCGGAAAGTCCTGTAATGTTAAAACAGGCAATTCAAATTCTGTTAGAAGATAATTGTCTAAACAACGAGCGAATAGTTGAAGATTTGTGTTTACCGATAGAAGAAATTGAGACATTAACTAATTTGCCAAAAGGAACTTTATCTCTCTCTGGACATGTAATTCCATTAAGATTAATAAGTAAACCTTAGCATTTTAATAAACGTTATGGATAGATTCTTACAATTAACTTAACCAAGAAAAAGGATAGACTTCATAGTATCTATGAGTGTTTTATCCTTTTTTTTATCAATATTTGGGGAGATGCTACAAAACAAGGATTATCACGGACTGATCAATATGGTAATTTGAAAAGAGTTAATATTACTGAATATAGAGAGCGAAAACTTCATCGAGTGGGAGTATACCCATCACAAACATTTATAGATGTAAGTGGAAAACTTACAAAAGCTGTTAAAAAGTTGACTTATATAGTAAAATTAGGTATATGCTTATTGTGGTTATAGTGGAGGCGTAAAATAATTATCAAAATATTAGTCCTCAATTTACGTGTAAAGGTAGTTAATCTATTTTCAAAGTTAAAAAATAATTAGAACAGGAGAAAGAATGTAAATGTTATTAGAAAAGCATCTAGAAAAAATGTCACAAGAAAATAGTGAATATTTAAGAATAAATGATATGTGGAGAGTCATAAAGCACAGCGTATCCTCTGTTTTGAACAATGTTAGCATTTATTTTCCTCATTTCAGTTTACATAATGCTACTCATTCAAAAACAATATGTTTGCAGATAGAAAGATTTTTGGGTGAAAAAAGAATTGAGAGGTTATCTGTCACAGATACTTTTATGTTGTTACTTGTGTTTTACATGCATGATATAGGTATGGCATTAAGATATGAAGAAATAAACGAGAAATTTCGTACTAAGGAATTTAGGCAAGTAATTTCAGAATTGATTTATAGTGATGATAAAGAATTATCTCAGGCTGCTAAGAGGTTACAATGCTTTGATAATGAATATAAAAGTGATATAGATAGCATTGAACAATATTCAACTTCTATAGAAGTATATAATGATGTGCTACTTATAATTGAAAGTACATTTAGGGGATCACATGCTGAAAAAAGTGCGGAAGAGATTAAAAATAGATTGAATTTGCCTAAAGATATAGGCATTCGCTTTGTTGATTTAATTAGTGAGATTTGCAGATTACATCAACAAAATATTGAAAATATAATGAATCTTCCGTATAAATGTAATGGAATGGTTGATGACTATACACATCCAAGATTTATTGCGAGCATGCTCTGCTTAGGCGATTTATTAGATTTAGATACAGATAGATTTAATGAAGATATTCTAAAGGCAGCTACACCAATGCCTACTATTTCAAAGTTGCATATGTTAAAACATGAGTCAGTTAAACATTTTTTAGTTGAACCTGAAGGAATAGAACTTGTATCAGATTCTAAATCAGTAGATGTATATCGCCTTATGAGAGATTGGGTTCAATTGATAAAAGATAATTGCAACTTTTTGGCTGTTAACTGGATCCAAATTGCTCCAAACGATTTTGCTAATGCCCCATATTTAAAAAAATGTGATTTATTTATTAATGGAAGTACTAAATGGCTATCATATGCTAATTTAAAATTTAATATAACGAATGAAAAGGCATTCGAATTATTGAAGGGAGCTGGAATCTATAAAAACAAATTTGTGTGCTTTAGAGAGATTATACAAAATGCTATAGATGCTACTCTTTTACAGTTATGGAATGTTGGAAAAGCAAAAGGAATATTGACAGGTGAGTCTAAACCAAAGGATTTAAATGTGTTTAATTGGGATGATTATATAATAAAGGCTGACATCAAATTGAATGAAAATGATAAAGTTGAGATTGCTTTTCGTGATTATGGAATTGGGATAACAAATGAAGATTTACAGTTCATTACTCAGATTGGATATGGAAAAAATGTTAAAAAAACTAAAATGATTGAAACAATGCCTGCTTGGTTAAGACCATCAGGTGCTTTTGGCATGGGATTACAGTCAATATTTCAACTAACAGACAAGTTTGAAATAATAACGAAGACGGATTGTGAGGTGGCTAAAAAAGTAATATTTGAAAGCGTTAGCAACGGCAAGGGATATATTATAGTAGAAGATTATGATAAACCATTTGTACAAGGAACTCAGCTTTCATTTGAGGTAGACGAATCAAAAATTGAGTTTTCTGATTTATACTGTTCAGAATATCATTATAAGACAGAGAGTAAATGGAGTTTAATATTGCATCAAATAAATGTACATTATAATAATATTTCACAGGGTGGACCTCCAATTGTTGAAATGGAAAGGCAAAAATATGATTATGTTCCTGTAGAAATTAGCCTGCTAAATTCATATAAAAAAGAGCAACAAGTTATCTTAAAATATAATAGTTTATCACAATACATTGAAAAATTAGAACCATTTATAATTAATAAAAACAATTTATTAGTCCAACCATATGATGAATTAAATATGTGTTTTATTCATATTAGCATAATTTTAAAGGAAGATAGTAGCCATACTTATGGAAGTATAAGCAATATGTATAAGCATAAATATGGAAATACCTTGTTCTATAAAAATGTATTTGTAGCAAGTAGAGTAGTTGAGTCGTTCTTTATGAAAAATGTTGCGCTATTTCAATATATAGATTTTTCAATGAACCTGTTAGGGATAGAAGCGGCAGAGTTATTGCCATTAAGTAGGAATTCTGTAAAGGATAAATTTGATGTAAGGTTTAGAAATATCTGTGAATCAACTATTAAATACAGTATCTGTGGACTAATAAAACATCTCATTGATAATTATAAAGATATTGGAGATATTGTTATTGTTTTATATCAATTTACTATTTACTACAACTATATGGAAGTAGAGTTTAAAAGTTGCTACAAAAAAGAATTAGATAATTTAAAATTTAATAATTATTATTCAATTGATAATATTGAAAAAGTATATACTTTTGATCAATTGAACCAAAACCATTTATTATTTATACTCGATGAAGTACCAGAAAATATATTTAACCTATCAGACCAAAACATACCAAATTTGAATGACAAAAAAGAGTATTGTATTAAGTTAAAACCTAGTGAATCACATGATGTGCATATTTTATCCCATAAAGTGGAGAAAATGTTCGTTGGCAGAATAGATGATAAATATTTTAAAATTATAGAAACGACTCCATATTATAGTAACGGCAAGAATATAATCTGTGAAAAGGATGATTATGCTATTCTAGATGATTTTATATGTGCTATTTTTTATAATTTACGTTGTATTAATCTAAGTAAGGATTTTTTGAATTTGTGCACACCTATCCAATCAAGCATCGGTTTTAAGGAATATACTAGAGGCGGAGTGTCTATGATAGAGTTGCCATTTGAGAATGATCAGATGTCAATAATAAAACATGAATTAATAGAAAACGGAAAAGTGCTAAATGCTAAAGAAAGGTTTCTGAATGAAGTCATTAATTCTGATAAATTTAAGATAAACACAAAATATATTTCGCAATACCAAGATGCTAGTGAACACTTTATTAAAGAGAAATATATTCAGCTTATAGAAAAATTATTAGTTTTAATTTCAAATGGGAATTATGAAAAGTACATTATTAATATTTTAGAATGGTGTAATAATCATGTGAATTTCAGAAATGGATTTAATGAGTATATTGAAAATAATCACTATATTACATTTGATTTGTAAAAAAAGTTTATTGTCAATTGCTAATGTAGATTTTGGAATTCCTAGTTATGAAACTTCCCATTAACATACCCCATATACAAGAGCATAAAAATTAATAGAAAAACTTAAGTAAATGAGAAAAATTTATATTAAGAGAGAAGAAAAATGTGTTAATATTTAAAGTTTTAATAAGAGATTTATTATAGAAAGAATACAAACATTAATTTAAAAGAAAACTTAATAATTAAATATAATATTATAAAATATACACAAATTTTATTTTAAATAGAAGTCGTAATATTGATGAATTAATGCACTCTTTGAGAGATTTTATAAACAAACATTATTTTAAAGCTACACTTTTGAGGTATCATAAAAAAATTGTGGAATTAATAAAAAAGTAGTGAAATTTATAAAAAAGATATAGAATTAAAGACATAATGGATTTATTGATATTGTAAGGTAAGATGACACGGTAAACCCCACTTTTGCTGGGTATTTAGCAGTAGTGGGGTTTTACAAATATTGTTACTGCCTTAATATATCTTTTAATATTTGGAAAGTAACAATAAATGGTCAAGATAAGAATTAACCGTTCTATACAGATAAAAGGAGAATTTGGCATTTTAAAAGCGAATAATATAGAGGGAATACAGTCTTAGTATTTCAATAAACAATCCATAATCAGTACCCTCGAAATCTACAAAACCGTTAAGATAAAATGGAGCAATCAACATTTAATTAAGAAAAAAAATTAGTAAAAAGAAAAGAGTATCTCGACTATTTTTTGAGTAGTTTTCGACACTCTTGTTTAAAAGTATTGGATATAATACTTCATTTAAATACGAGTTTTATATGACGTTACTTTCTGTTAATAAACTATCTATGTATGATCAACTAGCAACCTTATCAATTTGGAAATATAAGCAGTTAAGTACTTTAATACGGTTTATTGGTTCCTATATTGAGTTCCACCCATATTAAAATATTCTCCGTCTTCTGTTATTCCAGTAATAGTTGCTATAGCCACATCAATTACGCTACCACCTGCGGAATAAAATTCACTAACTGACTTAAATTTCAGTAACCCACCAAGGAATCTTTTAGAATTTACTATTGGTCCACTAGAATTATTAATAAGTATAACATCTGCCTCTATATCTGAAACATTTAGTATACCCACATTTAATAATGTTAGTTTCCACACAGAAGAAGATACGAATGTACCTGTTAAAACTAGTACGCCTGCAGGTACACTTGCTGTAATAGCATTACTTTGAGTGGTTGTAGTGCTATCATTTTCTAGTTTACTCTGAGTGCTTGTAGTACTATTTTTTTCTGGAGCACTTTTGTTCTTATCATTTTCTTGTGAATTACGTTTGGAAATTGGTAATATTGCAATTACATTATCCTCAGCTATACCGTATTTCTCAAGTATTGGCTTATATTCCTCGAAGTTGTTAATGTCAAATTGTGGATACTGAGTAATATCAACATTAATTATCTCTACATCATTGCCTGTACTAATTGTAGTGTTATCATTAGCAAA
>JAEWZA010000067.1 GCA_023395575.1 Bacillota bacterium | reverse complement strand
AGACTGAGTCATGTATGAAATGTTGCCATTTGGAAATGCCATGGCTAAGTCTTCAATATCACTTGCTTTTATTAAATTCTTTTGGTCAACATAATTTTCAAGATTTATTTCCATTCTGCTTGCATAGTCATTTTTATAAGTATTTCTGATATTCAAAGAAATACTATTTATACTTATAACCAGAAAAAAGAGTGATGACATTAGAATAATTAATTTTTTAAAAGAATATTTCTGAAGCTGTATAATATCCAATTGCCTCACCTCAATTTAACCTGTATTTTGTCAGATAGGGGTTTGCTGCTAAAGGTAACTATTTTATCCTTGTCAGTAATACCTCCACCTGATATTGCACTATAAAAGTCATCCGACTCATCCACCGTAACTTCTACCTTTTGCACATAATTTTCTTCACCCATTATACCGTTCTTTGTCTTTAACACATAAACGCAGGACTTTCCGCCTTCTTTTGTGACACTGCTGTTTGGTACAAGCATTGGATAAGGTGTACTTGACTTTTTCACAAGTACGTCAACCTTTTGTCCTATTTCTAAATTTAGCCCCTCTTTTTTAACTTCAGCTATATATTGGTAAGTTCCTTCATTTAGCAAATATTTCTTTTCTTTAATAGTTCCGTTAAGCTCCAGCTTTTCAGGCTCCGCTGTTGAGAATATAATTGAGGCTCTTTTATCAACCTCACCAGCGCTCTTACTATTAAGTGTCCATTTAATATATATACCAGCTTCACGTTTAATTATCTCCAATAACGTCTGCCCACTAATTGCCACAGAGCCCTTCTCTATGGATATGCTCTTTACGAAACCATCCACAGGAGCTTTTATTGCTCCTCCTTGGGGAGAATTTTTCTTTATGGTTTCCAGTTCAATCCTGCACACCTCAAGCTCTGCCTGCTTTTCATTAATAATGGTCTGGTAGTCTTCACCATTTTTTTTGATTTCATCTTGTTTTTGTTTCAGTAATTTTTGTTTTTGCTCATACTCTCTTTTAGCTCTATCTAACTGTTCCTCTGCCTCATTAACACTTTCAAGAGCCACTGCATCAAATGAAAATAAATTTTTCTGTTCATCTAGCTTCTTTTGTGCCTTATCTACTTCATTTTGAGCCAATTGCACCTCATCCTTGTACTGTTCAAGGTCAATGGCTTGAGCTCCATTCTGATATAATTTCAGTGCATTTTCCATTTTGAGCAAGTTTAGTTCCATTTTTTTTATTTCCAGCTTCATGTCACTTACATCTATGGTGGCAAGTATATCGCCTTTTTTTACCTCTGAGCCTTCCTTCACTTTAACGTCTGTTATTTTCCAACTCCCATATGCATTAATGCTTTCAGTATTTAATGGAACAACCTCTCCTTGAGCAGTAATTTCCTTGGTAAGCGTTCCTGATCTTTGGCTCGTACTCTCAATCTCTGGGAGCAAAAAGTTATTTATTGTTTTCGAGAAAAATGTCAGCAAAACAACAATAGTTATAAATATTATTGCTGCATTTCTTACTAGTTTTTTCTTTTTATTGGTTTGAGCCTCTGTCTGTAAAACTTCCATTTTTATATCCTCCTGAATTCTTTTTCCTACTTCACTCCTGACATCTCTATTCCCTCTATAAAATAATTCTCACCATATAGGAACACCAAAAGTGTAGGAATCATATACAACATTCCGCACGCAAAGGCAATTCCTATTTCCTGCTCATTTATCCTTGAAAGAAATATTGAGAGGGGATGCATTGTTTCATTATCAAGAAATATCAATGGCTGCTCTACCATATTCCAATTATCAATGAAAACTAGAATTGCCAGCGATGCTAAAGCTCCCTTGCACTGTGGAAGTATAATTCTAAAAAAAGATTTTAAATACCCAGCTCCATCTATTTTTGCCGCTTCACAGTATTCGTCAGGTATATATATCATAAACTGTCTCAGCAGAAACACCCCAAAGGTAGCAAAGGTACCAGGCAATATAATAGACCAATAGCTGCCCAACAGGTTGAGATTTTTTAGAACTATATAATTGGGAACAAGTGTTACCTGAAAGGGCATCATCATAACTATAATATATATAAAGAAAATTTTATCACTGAATGGAAATTTGAGCTTACTGAAAGCATAGGCCGCAAGGGTTGCTACAATTATTTGTCCCACAACTATAGGTACAGTGAGAAATACAGAATTCCAAAACATTAACAAAAATTTTGGCTTTCTGAGAAGTACATTATAATACTGCATGAAGCTGACCGTATCTGGAATTAGTGTAAAATTAATATACGAGTGTTCAACTACTTCATCACTAACTGCGCCATCTGTACCCCCGCTGCTAATAACACTGTAATTTCTCAGCACTTCGCTGTTTGACATGAAGGAATTTGTAACCATGTACATTACAGGAAACAAAAGAGCAGCAGCAATGCATATAAGCACCATATATTTTATAATACTTTTAAATGTGATTTGTTTCTTTTTACTTATTACCCTAACAGGCTTATTTACTGTGTTTAAGAGCTTATTCTGACTGTTTTCAGGCTTAACTGTATAAATAATATTATCGGTATTGCTCATACTAACCTCCACGCCGATACGCAATTTATTATCTTAGATTGCTTAAATTCACAAAAAGCTACTCGCAACTTTTTGATATGCAAAGAGAACAATGAATGCTCGATATGTAAACTTCGCATTATTCTCAAGCTCACTTCAATTTTACCTATACTATCGGCTGCACAAATAGTAAAAAAGACACTTGTGGCTTTTTTCAGCTTGAAAACGCACCCTGTTTGTACAATCTTATTTTTCAAGCTATACACCCCTTCCGAATCTGCCTTCTACTTTATAAAGCACAGACACCAGCAGAGCCACTAATATTGCCATGAGAAAAGCCGCAGTAGTAAGCCTCTGATATGATAGGTTCATAAAATTATTATTCATAAAATGCTGAAGCATATATATTTTCAGTGAAGGATAGCTTCCTGCCAATAAATAAGCCTCCCTGAACACCTTGAAGGAGTTTACAATTGATATCATAAACACAAAAAAACCTGTAGGAATCAGAAAAGGAACTGTAATCCTTAGGAAACAGTCAAATGACCTTGCTCCATCTATACGCGCCGCTTCGTAATACTCCTTGGGGATATTGTTTAAGCCGGCCAAAAGCAGTATTACATTGTAGCCACAGTTTTTCCATACGTACAGCAGCACCAAAATCCACATGGACCAATCGCTTCTAATCCAATCCACATCTCCAGTAATACCGAAAGTACTAAGAAGATTGTTCAGCACCCCATATTGGCTGAAGATAATATTCCAAACAAGTATAACAGATGCCGCAGGTATTACCATCGGCAGTATAAAAGAGCTTCGGAAAAAGGATAGACCTTTTATTTGTCTGTTTAACAGAATTGCGAAAACAAGAGAAAGTGCCATTATTAATGGAACACTAATGACATTAAATATAAGAGTATTTTTTGCCGCCAGCAGAAAAGAGCCACTGTGCAAAAGGTCATTAAAATTCTTTAGTCCTACAAACCTCGCTCCACCAACTCCTTCAGTAAAGCAGTAGTACAGGCTTATAACAAAAGGTATCGCAAAAAATAGTGCAAAACCTGATAAGCTGGGAAGTGCGAATGCGAAGCCTGCTATTGATTGTTTTGTTTTAAGTTTCATATGTATCAGTTCTTTCCTCGTTTGTTTCAAATAGACTTAGTATATAATTATATAGGTCATCTATTTGTTGTTCATTTAAAGTAAAGGTTTTTGTTTCATTATATTTATTTGTTTGATAGTTCTCATCATTTTCATTTGTACTTATTACTTCTATGTCTAGATCTTCATTTATATTAATTTTGACATCAGCTTCTAAGTCACTCTCTATAGCTAATTGAGTATATTGATTATCATTCGTCATATCAATCGGTACGATTATGATATCAGGGTCGTAAATAGTACATATCATTTTAATGTGTTTAATAAAAATATTAGTATCTAAAACTGTTTTTCCATTAATTAGGTTGCTATAAATTGGTATTAAACCATTACACAGATCCTTGTCATCATCCTCTGCACAAATACATATCGCATTATAGCCATCTGCTCTAAATTTTCCAGTCAGGTTTTTGTAAAACTCATTTATTTTATTACCATAATTATTATATACTTCTATAATAGGTATTTCTATACTCTTATTAATATAATTGTTAAAATCATTAATTTTTTGGGTTTTTTTTATTATATATGAGCTACCTTCTATCTGTTTAGCATCAGCAGAATTTTGTTTTAATACTTCTTTTAATCCATATAAACCTATATTAGGATTATTTTTTATTATGTTATATACTAAAGCTGTAATGGCAGGAGTAGCAAAGCTATTACATGCAGAAGTAATCTTGCTTTCACCACTGTATTTCACTAAATCATGGATTCCACATGCAGTAACATCTATTCCATCTAGCGGAAATGAATTATAAATATATTCTGTTTCCTTTAGTTTTCCACTTGTATCACACTTCACCCCAATAACATTATCAAGTGATGCTGGGCAAGTGAAGATATTTCTATTATTGCAAGCAGCCACTATTATGACACCATTTTCTGAAGCATATTTTACAGCTTTTTCAACTTCAATAAAATCTTTATAGTCTATAGTTCCAAGGCTTAAGTTTACAAGTCGTATGTCATTTTCTACACACCACTCCAAGGCTCTTATCAACTGAGTTTTCATTCCCTTACATGAGTCATCATTTAGTATCTTTACACTTGACAGAACAGCGTCTGGAGCATATTTTTTTATTATCGCAGCACAGGTTGTTCCGTGAGATGGTAAGAAAGGGTCATAATTGACCCTTTCTTGAATATGTATTTCAGGTGTTATTTGTATGTTATGCTTAAGTTCGCCTATGTCATACAAATTTTGGTTTATGCCATCATCTATAATTGCCACATTCTCAGAATATACTTCCATTATAAATCACCATCTTTAATATTAAAGTTAAACTTATTCATTAAGATATAGCATTACCTTATCATCTATAGCTTTTGCAGTTTGCTCAGCCGAAGTTTTGCCATTTATATAATTATCTAATGCTTCGTGGACTATATTTTGGACCTCGGTATCCATTCTTTGCTCAAGTTGGGTTTTGCCTATCAGTAAGTTCAACTTCTCAGCAAGTTCCTTTGGTAATTTCTTTGCAGGGTATTCGCTACCAAAACCTGAAGTGGTATTTGACAAGTAGTAATTTATATCTTCATTAAAGGCTTGTTTATTAATAGGTAGTAATAAAGCCCCATTACGGTTTCCATAACTGTCAGTTGCTTTTTGTAAATCCTTTGACAGTATAATCTTTAAAACATTAAATGCTGCCTCTTTATTCTTACAATGTGAATTTATACCGATACAATTCCCAACTTTTGCATAACATATCCCATTATCTATTAAAGGAATTATATTCATATCATCTCCGATAACACCATTATACATTGAATTAAAAGCCCACAGTTGCTCGGGAGATTGATTTCCTTGATCAAACGCCATAACTAGCTTTTTATCTTTAGTCATATCAATATATGAGTTGTACTTAGTACATGTATCATATGGAGCTATAGCTGTATTTATATCCTTATATTTTTTAAGAAGATTAATAAATTCCTTTGTATTAAAATAAGATTTGCGTTTTTCATTATCAACAAATTTTTGTCCACTTATACGCATCATACTTGAAAATCCAAAATTGCAGTAAATTAAACTTTTATTCTTATTGTTTGTAACGTAATTTTGTGATAGCTTATGTAAACTATCAAGTGACAAACCGGATTGGTCTATCGTAATATTGTTTTCTTTTAATGTTGAATCCGTTGTCCTAAAATATGGTATAACATATTCCAGCGGTATATAAAATCTTTTGCTATCATAAATACCACAATCAAAAATATTTTCATAATAATCATTTTTATTAAAATCTTTATCCTTACTTATAAGTTCATTTAAGTCAGTAAAAATTCCGCTGTTGGTAACCTTATGTAGTGAATTAAATGTATTAGCACTAAAAATAATTATATCGGGTCCCTCACCAGCCATTAGCTCTGTGCTAATTTTAGTATTCATTTCCTTATATTGGTCATCTCTGAATGCATTCTCTATGAATTCAATTCCAGGATAAAGTTCCTTGCTTTTTCTAATTGCATTTTTTACTTGCCCATTGTAATTCATATAAACAATGCTAAGTTTGGCTTTTATACTATTGTCCTGAGAAACAGCTTCATTTTGATTTTTGGAATCTGCGACCAGTGATTTCTTAAAATAGTTTTCCACCACTTCTTGTAAAGACTTTGCTATACTGTCATCTGTTTCATTTTTAGATATACACTCACGATTTTTGTTATCAATCAAGTTATAAACTTCATAATCCTCAATCTTGCATTCCTTCAGTCTAGCTAAATACCCATCCACTTTTGATAAGAGTACTTTAATAGAGTCATTAGACTTACAGCCTCCGCCTCTCCCACTTCTCTCTCCGTTATTTCCCTTTATACATTCATCTTTTAACTGTTCATATGCACTTTTGCTCACAGGGATTCCGCTTAGAAAATCTCCCGCCTGACAATCCTTTGATAATAGCATACTTATGAATTCATAAGCTTCTTTTTTATTAGTACATTTTGAATTTACTGCTGCAAATAAAGAAACTCTAGCAGGGATCTTATTTTCAGAAGTACATATAGTATAAACCTCTGGATTTACCTCTGAATTAAAGGAGGAATAGTTGCACCATAAATTCTGAGGTGAAGTAATCGCACTATTCAGGAAAACTGCATCTCCATTTCTAAGAATTGCCGATATGTCTCCGCCCTGGATCTTTTCATAAAACTCCTTATCTGGTATAACAGATTTATTTATTGTTTTATATTGTGTTATTGCCGTCTTAACTGTTACCAAATCAAGCTTAACTATTTTGTTTTCTATATCAATTATGTTAGTACCAAGCCCTCTTATTATTGAGCTAAAATCAAGATTTGAAAGTATGTAACGGCTTGTTTCCTTGTTTTTATTTGCATAATCAGAGCATACCTGAGAAAATCTTTCCCAGCCAACTTCATCACTTAAATCATTTATCCCTTCTTTTTTGGTAATACTCTCGGTTGTAAAAAGTGCATCTATTGTATAGCTAAGAGGAATAAGATATCTCTTTCCCTTATAAATGCCATAATTCATAATATTGCCATAATAATCTTCTTTATTTATGCTTTTATCATCATTATATAAATCATCGAGTTCACTGAACGAACCATTATCTATGTATTTTGACAGCATAGGAATTCTAATAGGGGATGTTACTATTATATCTGCACCATCCTTCGATAAAAGACCTTCTTGAGTATCCTCTGAATATTTCTTGTACTGATCATTATAGTAAAGCTTTTCTTCTATTATGCAGTTTTTTTGAGTAGCGTTGAATTTTTTTATAGCATTTCTAAGATAAGTATCATTTTCCATTACATTAATCCTTAACTTTGGTAACCCCTTGCTACTCTCTGAATTGCCATTAAAAGAACAAGCTGTATTTGCTAATAACCCTATTAATATAATTAATGCCAGAATAGTTTTCAAAGTTTTCAAATTAATACCGCCCCTCTTTACTTAATTTTGTATTAACTATATTATATAGTAAATTAATTGCAGATATATTGTAATTAATACTTTATTTACTATTTATTTACACACAATTCACAAAAGTGGTTCTTCTGTTATTATACTGAAATTTTTTCTAGTATCTTTTGATTAATTACTATATCTATTAAACCATTTAGTGTAGAAAACTTTCCTTCTGCAATATCTTCTTCTGGTATTATAATATTGAATTCTTTTTTTATATCAAAGTAAATATAAAGAAGATCTCTTGCAGCAAGCTTAAAATCTTGACCTAGAATATTTTTACAAAAGTATTCCTTTCCTAATTCATTAAAATCGATATTAAACCTATTTTTAAAAATTTTAAAAAGACCTGCCTCTACTTGGCTTTTTAATAGACTATCCATAATACAATTCCCCCTAACAATACATAAGTATTTTCTATACAACTTCTACATTACCGTATTTAGTAAGCTTCTCAATTGATAGTTTTATCATTTCGTCAGAATCATTTTCATCCAATATATTTAGAACAGGTATATTACTTTGACTATAATCTTTGTTCTTATCACTAATAGATTTAGAATCCAATGAAATATGAGATATTCTTTCTTCCTCAAATGCTCTAACCCAATCAAACTGTACATTTGTAATGTTAAATAAGTCTACATCGAACCCAAACTTATATCTTATTAATTTGTTATAAATCTCAAAAGCATCAGCTTTGTAGTTTTCATAAAACAAACTAGATATTACGAAGTCTGGTGTAACTGCTTGAGAAATTTCAAAAGCAAGTATACCGAATTTATTAGTAAATGTACTATTATAAGGCATTATACCTCCAGGTATACCAATAATAATTACATCTGGATTTTCAGTTTTCTCAATTCTCTTTATAAATCTATTAAACATCAATATTTTATTAACTTCGAAGATATTATTCTCAAACATGAACCATGGTAATGAATGGAACCCCAATATTTCACAATAAGGTCTTGTTCCTACCTGACTTATTTTATAATCTAACTTATGAATTTTTTCTCTTAACGCTAGTTGTATTTCAAACTTATTTGTTCTTTCACCAAAACCTATTACAAAAATAATAGGCGTATTAATTTCTTCTATACTTTCATTTTCAACATATATCTTATCGGCTAATAAATTTTGAGTCCTATCATAGTGTTTGAAGTATACGCCTTCATATCTGCAAATACACTCTAATTCTGCAATAATATTAGATTCCAACTGAAAAAAACACATTATATTTTTTTTAAATTTTATAGCCATTTTAATCTTATTAAAAATACTCTTTTTAAAATCAAGCGGAAAATATGAATCAATAAATACTACTGTATCACATAAGCTCAATGAATTTTCAAAATCCGATGATACAGTCATCCCAATATCAGGACCATGGTCAGCAATACTAGCATCCTTCCCTGTAAACCCCCACCCGTTTGGTGATACAAGACAAGATATTTGATACCCTTTTAGTAGGTCTTTGTGTCGTAAAATCGGACTAAATTGCACATTATATGGATATATTAAAAGCCTTTCGTTTGTTACCATTATAATCTCCTCCATTATTATATTTGCCAATCTGTCACATCAATAGTCAAATTTAATTCATTACCAAATTCTCGTAATGCACAAATATCTTTTAATAAATTCTCAGCTGAATTTCTTACTGCATTGCAATTTGAAATCTTTTTTTCCATTGATAGACTATCAAGCTCATCTGCTGCTGCTGCACAAAGGGTGCAAAATCTAAGAGCCCAACAGTTAATACATTTTTTTTCACTTAGTTTTCCAATATTGAGTAAATTTTTTATTTTTTCAATATCAAAACCTGTATCTACATTTCCTATTCGCATTTGTGACGAAGTTTCACTTACCCTCTCACATGGATAAAAATTACCATTAGCATCCATAAATAATCTCTGTACTCCAGGCACACATGGACCTCCATGGTGAATTCTATCAGGTAATTCTTTCGTTATTTCCAACCTATTATACGTATCTATTATTTTGCCATAATACCTCGACACTAATTTGGATGTATACTTTTTATCTAAACAGCCTATCTTTGATAAAAATAGCTTAAAATACTCATATTTAAGTTTAGTAGTATAAGAATCCGAAACTTCTTTTTGCTCTTTTTGATAAAAATCAGCTATTTGTGATGATATAAGATTAGATTCTCTAACCATCTCAAAATCAGCAAAAAAATTATTAACACAACTAAAGTCGTTTTCTGGATCTAATACTGCAT
>JAEWZA010000501.1 GCA_023395575.1 Bacillota bacterium | reverse complement strand
TAGATTTTAGCCTTACAATGAAGCATGGATGCTGAATGTAGGCTGCGGTATAATTAACTATGATGAACCAATACTAATTCAACAAATATCTTGGGAGTAACCCATTTAGATAAGTTTGTACGGAAGTGCTAGTAAGCCAGTACTTTACTACTGCTGCCTGCTAAGGCAATAATTAATAAATTGCTGGGCTGTCCTGCCTGATAAGCCTCCATGCCTCATTTCCCATTTACTGGCCTCTGCACAGAGCTCCTCTTCCTCCATTAGAACCCCATTTCTCCTTGCAAGCTCAACTACAATATCAAAATATTCTTTACGTGAAGGCTTGAAATAGTTGATTGTGCAACCAAACCTGTTAACTAGAGAAAGCTTTTCCTCCATTGTATCTGACCTGTGAATTTCGTTATTACTCTCCATATCACTTCTGTCATTCCAGGTTTCTTTAATAAGATGTCTTCTGTTTGATGTCGCATATATCAGAACATTATCGGGCTTGGTTTCCACACCGCCTTCAATAACTGCTTTCAGAAACTTATATTCGCTCTCGAATTCCTCAAAGGACAAGTCATCCATGTATATAATAAACTTATAGTTTCTATTCTTTATTGTGGAAATAATAGCCGACAAATATTTAAACTGGTGCTTGTATATCTCAATCATTCTAAGTCCTTGATCATAATAAGTATTAACAATTGCCTTAACGCTGGTTGACTTGCCTGTTCCGCTGTCGCCAGAAAGTAGGCAGTTATTTGCCTTTCTTCCCTGAACAAATGCTTCGGTATTATTAATAAGCTCTTTTTTCTGATATTCATAGCCAACAAGATCATCAAGCATTACTTTATCCATATTATTAATAGGACAGAATTCTACAGCTCCGTTTTCATTACTGCTGATACGAAAGGCCTTGTTAAGTCCGAACATACCTACTCCAAAGGCTTTATAAAAGTCTGTCACAAATAAAAAGAATTCCTCCTCATCCTTTGCCTTTTCAAGCTTTCTACTCAAAGCCTGAACCTTTTCGCTAACATTTTTGTTGTAAACTCTTTCATTTTTGCTGACTGCCTTATAGTCAGAAAGCATGGAAAAGCAGTTGATTCTCAGCCTACATTCTATCTCTGAAAAATCAAAATGAAACAGCTTCATAAATACCTTAAAATCATTTTTTGCAAAATCATTTACACTCCCCGTTTTTGCACCAATCTTCTCACAGGTAATACTAAAGGGGTTTTCATCAGTCATCAAAATAAATGTAAGATAATTTTGCCACAAGTTTCTGTCAAAGCCATATTGGGTTGAAACATCAAGAAGCCTTCTAATTTGAGTATATATCTCCTGTGTAAGCTGCACATCGGAAATATTACTATTTTCCATATGCTTAAATATATTTGCTATTTTTAATAAAATACTGTCCTCGTCCAAGTGGTACATAATCAAATTTGCTGTTTCTCTGTACATTTATATATCCTTATACCTTTCAATTTTTATATATCCAAACCGCCTATTCCATCAGATGCGAAAGTCCTGAGTAGGAATATAGTTAATATCACGGTTATTATTACAAGCATAATTTTAAATGATATCTTTGCACATTTTTTATACGTTTCAAAACCTTTTTTCATAGTCTAGTCCATAGCAGAAGGATCTCAGACCAGAAAAATAGAATAATGCAGGAACTACCATAATAAGTAATAGTGGTAAAGCCTTGAATACTCCTATACTAACATCAATTAAAAAACTTCCGGCTATCATTCCTATGACTATACAAATGCTGATTATCATAAAAAAACAACCAGTGGCTCTGATAGGTCTATATGCTCGTTTGATATCTTTTTCTGGAAACTCGTAGAGTTCTTTCTCTAGTTTATTTTCTTTATTCATTCCTTTATCCTGTTATGTATTTAAATTAATTATGGAAAAAGCCATTGTTTTCCCCATACTTATGTTTATCAGGGCATCTGTAATTCTTCCATATATAGGCCAGCAGTCCTGCTGTAATCAGCATACTACCACCAATACCAAAAATCAATATACTATTGTCTAAGCCTGACAGCCATGTATTCATTCCAAACCTTCCCGCAAGCATTACAAACAGATGTGAAGCATAAAGAACTGTAAATGAGCCCCAGATGGAATTGAAACATATATATACATAACTGCATATAATCATGCTTGCAAAGCCAAACGCACCTACTACAGAATCTGGCTGTAAAATGGCAGGTAAAGCCTGAATAACCAACGCAACAACAGTTGGGAAAGACTTTCTCAGTTCATTAAAAATCAAGCCTCTAAATAGAATTTCCTCAGATAAGGCAAATATAGTAATATTAAAAAGCATCTGATAAAATATATTTTCGTTGTTAAATTGATTAAAAAATTCTTTAACTCCAACCAAATATGGCTGTAAATAATTTATTTCAAGAAAACAAAGTATAAATACTGATATTGAAATACCTATTGAAATGCACAACAACAAACTCTTCAAGTCCAAAGCAAGTTTAAATTTGCAGAAACTGAAAAGGTTTAATTTTCTGATTTTAAATATAAATATGTATATCAGAAATGCAACTGCAATATTAAGAAACCTATTCAAAATCACAATACCGTTTAGTCCGTTTTCAGGAGGTTGCCACATTAAAGCTCCTATCACATTACAGCTCAACATATATATTAAAAGATATACAATAGAAAATACTACACTTTTTATAATTGATGTCAGTTTTTCAGCTTTCATATTTACCTCTCATTTTTCTCAGTTATTCTTTAATATAGCTTTTCATCTCTACAAGTTGATACTTGAAAGCTTTTTTCAGCTGATAACCGTGAGGGCATATCGCTACTAATACTTTCAATTATTTAATTTCGTTAAGTTGTAGCCTTGTACCTTCTTTTTACTAAAAAATTTCAACCTTCCCAGTTAAAAATTGTATTTCAGGTTTAAACTTATCAATGGAAGGTTGGGATAGAAATAATTGAATGAATTAGTTGGTAAAAATGCTTGCCGAATTAGTACAAGAATATTTTGTGTTAATGAAATCACAAAAGCATTATTCATGTAAGTTTACAATTGTTCAGCAAGCTCTAAGTATTTTTGCCATAAAACCGACACGATGTCGGTAAGCTAGAACACTTTTCATTACTCTGAAAACTCTGTACTATCAAGCAAAGCTGCCACCTGCCTCATCTTATCTTGCTGCCTTTCAGGAAGCAGCTCAAGAAACCTTTGCAGACTTTGGCTCAGCACAATTTGACTTTCGTTTAGCTCATATGGGTCTAATGCAGAGGGTATAGGATGTTTTTTTAGCAATGCCGCGATTTCAGCAGGCTGCATATCTCTGAGAATACTAAGAATTTCTTCTTGATTAAGTTCAGCATCCAGCAAAACATCCTCTAAATCGGCAAGTGAGTGTATTTGACTTTTGATTATAGCTTTTTTGTCTGTTAAATATCTGCATTGCATAATTTCTTCTAAAACCTTACGATACCTTTCATCGTCCATTTTGTCTCCGAAATCAAAGGTAATCTTAGAGTTGCTATCTGGATATCTAGGTATAATGAACATATAATTCAATGTTTTCAGCTCAACAGCTTTTTCTATTTCATCTGCAATCTGAAAAAGGCTGTCACTAATATATCTTTTTAAAGGTTGGGTCAGCTCAATTTGCATGTTTAGCTGTTCTACAGCTTTATCAAGAACATTAACTAATTCGTTTCTGGTTTTTCCACTAAATAAGTCACTGAGAATTTTTATAGATGAAGGAGACATTTCCAGTCTATGAACAGCACTACCAGAAAGAACGCATCAAATTGCAGCAATTAACACCTGCTCATAAATATTGAAAAGCAGTTGTTCATAATTTTCATCATATCCGCAAAGCAAATAATGAATGTCTTCAGCAGAAAATTTAGTACAGAATAAGTTTTCGTAATAAATA
The DNA here is from genome assembly GCA_023395575.1 of Bacillota bacterium. Classification (GTDB taxonomy): domain Bacteria; phylum Bacillota; class Clostridia; order Acetivibrionales; family DSM-1351; genus Ruminiclostridium. The sequence continues at coordinate 3,542 of JAEWZA010000501.1, read as the reverse complement.
CACTCTAAGTACTTATGGATAAACTCAATTCCTAGAAACCTTTCCTTTTGATTATAAGCAGGATAGTCGGCTGTTATATGAATTTCCTGTGCGGCAAATTCGGGGTAATATACCTTAAAAAAACCCTTTATACCGTCAACAATTGTTGATTTATAATAGACATTTTTAGTTTGTAGAAAATTACTTGTTATTAATGAGTGAAGCGTTTTTGTCGACTTAGTTAGTCGCTCAATCCTTTCAAGTCCCTTTTTATACAAATCATTTATACTTTCATTTAGCACTACTTCAACTGCTTCATCAGGGTTTTGATATGTCTTTAGCCCTACACCCATTGTGAACATAATAGAAGCTAAAAGGTGCTGTGCGTCTTCTACCTTAATTGAGCTACTATCTCCGCTATTATACCGCTCAGTTTGCTTTGCCAAAAGTGATAGGCAATCACATTGTATTTTCTCAAGCTGAAAATCTGTAAGCATACCCACCTCATATGCCTGTTCAAGTAAAGATTGGAAGTATTGTTCAGTGGACAATGCTTCTTGTCTGATTTTGCTGATTTTTTTAATGTCCTTCATATTCATCCTCCTCATCCTCATCTAATTCAACGGCATTGTCTGAATAATCAGGCTCATACCCATATCTCAAGTTTCGAGCAAGCTTGTATAATTCTCTCCCTGACAGCAGCTCAATGGAACCTTGGCAAATTCCGTCAAAAGCATTTTTCATATACTTAATCAAGTCGTCATCGCTCATCAAATCAAGAGTTTCATTCTTGAAATAATAGAATATTTCCAAAAGCTCCTGCAAAGTTTCATTATAGTTGTTTATTGAAATATAAGGTGAGTCACAAAATTCGCTTATTATCTTGTCAATTACACCACCGCCAAATTCAATACGGCCATTTTGCTTTAATGCATAGGAGCGAGTTTCAACTAATTCGAGAGCCTGTACCTCAGTCAATATAAGTCCAAATTTGACAGTCATATCATTGCATTTCATTATTTCATTGACAGCTTGTTTTTGTATTAGTGCACCACTGAATAAGGATAATTCAAATGCCATAAAAATAATCCTCCTATTTCACAAAATAGTATTGACAATAAAAATCAGATGTGGTATGATAATAATGTATGATTTGTTTATTGTCTATAACTATATATTATACAGGGATAACACACCATTGTCAATGTGAGGCATGCTATATTATAGCTTGCTTTTTTATTTTATTTCTTAATTTTTAAGCTTGTCCTATTTTCTATGTGCCGAGCTGAATTCTTAAAATTAATTAATACTCCCTATTAACCTTAAGCTACAAATAAATTACTAAATTTCTCTGGAGGTAAACCATTATTAATTTCTTGCAACTATTTTGAAAACAAACCATTGATATGTTTAAATACCACTAGATTTTTAGGGTGGAAAGTTGAGTAATTTAAGCATTTAACTGGTAGATAAATATAGCTTTCTTGTTTTGCAACAGCCCCTGCAGCAATTCTAATTTAAGGAATAACCTGTATTTCCTTTATATACTTGCCCCCTGTATAAATATGGGTTGCACAAGAAATGCAAGGATCAAAAGATCTGACAGTTCTGCCTATTTCAACAGGGTCATTAATATCTTTTATAGTTGTACCAATAAGTGCCTGTTCGACTGTTCCCTTTATTCCATTGCTGCTTCTGGTTGAGAGATTCCAAGCTGACGGAGTGATAATCTGATAAGAGGAAATAATTTGATTGTCTATTTTTAACCAGTGACCCAGAGCACCTCTCGTAGTGTCAACCAAACCTTTTCCGACAGCAGTTTGCGGAATATTATACTCCTTTTGTAGCGAGACACCAGGGATAAGCTTCTCAATTAGCACATTTAAAATTATCGCTATCTTTTTGGCTTCTAAAACTCTAGCAATAGTTCTGTCCATAGTTGATATCCCATTTTTGTATTCGCCGCAAAGCCATAGTCTTGCCAGCGGACCAGTCTCAAAGGGCAAATTGTTATATCTTGGAGCCTTAATCCATGAATACGCTTCAAACTTGCTCATGTCAGGTTCCTGTTCAGCCTCTAAAAAATTATCAGCGTTTTGCATGTCCTTATACCATGCATAGTCAATTTCTTCAGTAATATTATCAGGGTTAAATGGACTTTTTTTACCATCTGTATATACCAATGGGTCTACATATAAGGTTCCTAGCTTTTCGTACCCGTTGAAGCAACCAAAGCTCAAAAGATTCCCATTACCCCTTCCGATAGAAAAATACTCTTTGTAATACTCTGCAATAGTATATACATCAGGGAGCATTCTTTCATTAATAAACCTGTAAATGGAATTTAGAATAGATTTAATTTTGATGATTTTATCAGTAGTTGCTTGTGTAGTAATACCTCCAATAAAAACTCCATGATTATGAGGAGCTTTCCCACCAAGTACAGCAAGCATTTTGTGACTATTGCGGCTTAGCTCAAGAGAATCAAAATAATCCTTTACCAACCTGTCATTCTTTTCCTTCGGCAATCTGAAATCATTATGATCTGCCTTAAACAACGGATATTCCTCCGGAAGTTTTACATAATCAGGAATAGTATACTGATAAAAATGACGTATATGGTTTTGAAGGAATTCACAACCATGGATAATATCTCTTAAATATCTTCCCTGCTCAGATGGAATTATACCCATTGCTTCCTCTAAGGTAAGAGTTGATGCAATGGAATGTGCCGTTGAACAAATACCACAAATACGCTGTGTAAAATATACCGCATCAAATGGATTTCTACCTTTTAGCATTTTCTCAAAACCCCGGAACATAAGTCCTTCGTTTTTAGCCTCCACTACTTGGTTATTTTCAATAACCGCTTGAATTTCCATAAATCCACTTATTCGGGTAACAGGATTAATAATAATCTTCTTTGTCATATTTTAACCTCGCTTGCCGTACTATACGTCTAGATTCAAAATAAAATTTTTGGATTGTAAAGAATTTCATTACATCAGAGGCAGTAAGCAGGACAGTAGATATTCTCACCGTCTGAAAACCAAAGAGGTATTCTTTCACTTATAGAAGGGGGGGATTTTTCTTACCTCGTTATAGGTGATAAAAGGTTCCATAGCATCTGGAAATCCAAATTGAGCACACCCAATACAAGGAGTGTCATCCTCAACAGGCCAATTAACATATTGATTCCATTGCCTTATAGGGCAATCCGTGCGTGTTACTGGCCCACGGCAGCCCAATTTAAACATACAAGTTTCATCCCCTAGCTTCTCTGCAAAAATACCCTTATCAAAATATGACCTTCGAGGGCATCTATCGTGAATTAATGTGCTGTAAAACAAAAGAGGTCTATCCCTTCCGTCAAGCTCTGGTTCTCCATAAAGTAGGATATGAGCCAGCGTGCCCATAAACCAGTCTGGATGACATGGACATCCAGGCAGTTTTATAACCTTTCTATTTAAAACACTCTGTACACTTACGCATTCAGCCGGATTAGGTCTTGCTGCTGAAACACCTCCATGAGTTGCACAGGCACCTACAGCAATAACCTGGTT
>JAEWZA010000361.1 GCA_023395575.1 Bacillota bacterium | reverse complement strand
TTGAATACCTTTGTTTTAAAACGTCCATACAAAAATACCTCCTAAATCACTTTAACATGATTATTTTTTCATTTGTATAAGGTGAAGTTAATTAGTTTGCTCATTTTTAAAACGAGCATAAATGATTTAATAACTCAACTTTCGAATGAAAAATCGGGTTGTTCTTAAGCTTACAAATGGCTTGTTGACAAATAAACTAACTTATTTCATAAAATTATTTGACTTTTTCATTTGTTAAGGTTGAACATTTGCAAATTATGCTGGGAAAGTTGAATTATTAATTAATAAATTGCTTACACCTTGATATGCAAACTAGTATAACACAAGAGATATTACATGTAAAATATTACCAAATCATTGGCGCATTATTTCCAGAACACCTTTTATATCATCAGGAAGCTCGGCATTGAAAATAATTTCTTTTTTTGTTTCTGGATGCAGAATTCTAGTAGTATGCGAATGTAACGCTTGTCTTGAAATCAAAAAATCTATATCCTCTGAATATAATGTATCACCATAAATGGGGAAGCCCATTGCCTGACAGTGAACTCTAATTTGATGCGTTCTACCTGTTTCTAACTTAAATTTAAGCAGAGCAGTATTATATTCGGCAAAGCTTTCTACCACATCATAGTGAGTAACTGATGGTGCTCCAGAGTCTGAAATCCATCTAAGCATAATGCTTTCAGGCTTTCGGTCAATAGGTAGATTAATAGTACCCTTATTGTTGGCAGGGATTCCTTGAACAATGCCTAAATACTCCTTTTCAAATACTTTTTCTTGCATTTGCTGTATTAGAATATCCTGTGCAAACTGGTTTTTTGCGAATATTATGATGCCGGAGGTTTCTCTGTCAAGTCTGCTAACAGGTCTGACCTTCTTTGAAATTCCCTTTTGCTTCAGATAATAAACAATTCCGTTGGCAATAGTTGAATTGGGATGATTAAAGGTGGGGTGAACAACAATTCCTGGCTGTTTATTAAGAACCAATAGGCAATCGTCTTCATAGATAATATCTATAGGAATATTTTGAGGCGCAATATTATCGCAGTCCTCTTCAAGTTCAAGCTCAGCTTTGAGTATCTCATTTTCGCTTACAATATAATTGGTTTTAATAGGCATATTATTTATCATAATTTTATTTTGTAATTTTAGTTTGTTGATGAACTTTGTGGAAAGCTGCAATCTGCTTTTTAAAATAAACCTTACAGGTTTTCCGGCATCATTTTTATCTATAGTATGTTCTAATATCATATTAACCTCCACATTTGTTTAAATATATATCAACAGTAAACTGCATAAATAGTACTCCTGTACAATATATATCTATGGCTCGCTCACGAAATTGATGCTGAAATAATTGCGGTGCAGAACAAGTACTTCCGCCGACCGTACTACACTCGACATCCTGTCTCGGGTCAATACTTATTATACAGTTTATTGTTGGTTATGAAAACAAGTTGGGAGTAGAATATTATCACATATTCCAACCTTAATAGTCATAATTGTATTTTTCTTGATAATGTGATATTTTATATAACTGCAGAAAAAGTATAGATAAAATATGGTTATATAAGTGGCAATGGTATATAATGCTTTTAGGAAAAAATAGTTCAACATGAAAATGGTTTAATTTATTATAATAATTTTCGAAATCATTTAAAAGTGGGCTTTTAAAATTAAAAGAAAAAGAGGATGTTATTAAATGAACTTGAGTACAACAGATTATCTAAAGAAATATTTTGAAATAGACGATAAGGTTATTGAACTGGCTGAGCAGGCAGAGAAGGATGCAAAGCTTGTATTTGAACGTATAGATGAAATTAAGCAAATAAACCAACTGAAAGTAATTAAGGCAATGCAGGACAATAAGCTTAGTGATTCGCATTTTAATGGAACAACGGGATACGGCTATGATGACAGGGGAAGAGATGTGTTAGATAGCGTATATGCAAATGTTTTTTGTGCTGAGGATGCACTTGTAAGACATCACATTGTTTCAGGAACACAAGCACTTGCATTGTGCCTGTTTGGGAATCTTAGGCCAGGTGATGAGTTGGTTGCTGTTACAGGAAAGCCATATGATACACTTGAAGAGGTAATAGGTATTAGGGGTGAAAACTGTGGTTCTCTAAAGGAATTTAGAGTAACCTACAAGCAGGTGAACTTAAAGCCAGACGGCAAGCCTGATTTAGAACAAATTAAGGCTACTGTTTCCCCAAAAACAAAAATGGCCATGATTCAGCGTTCAAGGGGTTACTCATGGAGAGATGCACTGTGCATTGAGGATATAAAAAATATAATAGATACTATAAAAACAATAAGTAAAGATATTATAGTAATGGTAGACAATTGCTATGGTGAATTTGTTGAAGAGGTTGAGCCAACTCAAGTTGGAGCTGATATTATTGCAGGCTCACTTATTAAGAATCCTGGAGGTGGACTAGCAGTTACAGGAGGCTATATTGCTGGAAAGCGCCAATTAGTTGAGCAATGTGCATATAGATTAACATCACCGGGCTTAGGCAAAGAGGTTGGAGCATCTCTAGGAAACAACAGGCTAATGTTTCAGGGATTATTTATGGCGCCTCATGTAGTGTCGGAGAGCCTTAAAGGAGCAGTATTCTGTGCTGCACTAATGAAACGAGCAGGCTTTGAAATATTACCGTCACTTGAAGCAAAAAGAAGTGATATTATTCAGGCAGTCAAGTTTAATAACGCAGAAAGCTTAATTGCTTATTGTCAGGGAATTCAAAAGGGTTCTCCAGTTGATTCCTATGTAACACCACAGCCTTGGGATATGCCAGGTTATGATTCACAGGTTATTATGGCAGCAGGTGCCTTTGTTCAAGGCTCTTCAATTGAGTTGAGTGCTGATGCGCCAATTAAAGAGCCTTATATTGCATACATACAGGGTGGATTAGTGTACGAACACGTCAAATTGGGAAATATGATAGCATTACAGAAGCTATTTAATCAAGGAATGGTAAAATAGATTTTGTTTAGGAGGCAAGCAAATGAAGGGTATTTTTAAAAAGCAGAGTGTTAAAATAGGTACACTGATATTGATAGTATTTTTATTGATATACCTTCCATCATTGCTCTATCTTGTTAATAGTAATGGTGTTAAAACAGATTTGCTGAGAATTGGATCAATAGAAGAACTACAAAATGTTGATGGGGTTTTTGTGCGAAATGAAGAGGTTATTAATTCACCAGACACAGGCAGTTGTGTGATGGATGCTGCTGAAGGGGAAAAGGTACCTGCGTATTATAGAATCGCATCGGTAGTTAAGAATGTACCTGTTTCAACTTATGAAGAATTAAAAAAGAAGGAATTAGAGATAGCTAGAGCACAAGAAGCTCAACGAGAGAATGTATCAAAGTTTTCAGGCGATATAAATAAAATGGATAACGAAATAATAAGTAAGGTTAAGGATTTGGCCCAGCAATCAGTTAGAGGTAGTTTGGTTGAAAGCAATGATACAATTACAAAGATAAACAGTATTGTTTATAAAAAGTCGGACATTTTTGGTGATAGCAGTAAATCAGCAGCATATATCAACAAATTAAAAAGTGAAAAAGCTGCTATAGAAAGCAAATTAAATAAAAATATTATAGAAATTAAAACAAGTTCAGCAGGTCTAATATCCTTTGCTGTTGATGGGTATGAAAGCATGCTGACGCCTGATTCTATAAGAAATGCTACTCCAAAGACATTAGATGGGATAATTACAAAAGAGACAAACAGAGATTTTAACATAATAGATGCCAAGAAGGGAAAACCTATTGCAAAGCTGGTTAAGGACTTGGAAAGCTATTTTGTAGCAGCAGTTAATGAAAATGAAAGCAGCAAATTTTCTTTAGATAGAAACGTAATTATTAGAATAAATGATACAGGTTATAGCATGGATTCAAAAATAATTTACAGTTCAGACGTTATAGATGGTAAAAGAATTATTGCCTTTAGGTTTGATACTGGGCTAAATGAAACTGTTGGACTTAGGAGAATAAATGCTGATATTGTTTTATCAAGCTCGAGTGGATTAAAGGTTCCGCACAGCTGCTTGATGAACATTGATAACAAAAATAAGATTGCTGAAATATTCTTGGTAGACGGTATGAGTGCAAAAAAAGTAAAAGTTAGAATTAATGGCATGAATAACGATGCAGTAATTATTGATGAGGTTGATGGACAAACATCAGTTTTGTTATATAAAAAATACATATTAAATCCAATAAATATACAGGAGGGGCAGATAATAAATTGATTGATTTAAGTATTAAAGAAAATTTAGACAATATTTTGTCAAGAATAAAGGTAGCTGCTGAGAAAAGCGGGAGAAAAGCCGAAGATATAAAATTAATCGCTGTTACAAAAACTGTAGATGTTGAAAGAATTAAAAGTGTATACAATTATGGGATTTTAGATATGGGAGAAAACAGAGTTCAAGAACTGCTTGACAAATATGATAAGCTTGCTTCTGATTGCAGATGGCATTTAATTGGACATTTGCAGACAAACAAGGTTAAATATATTGTTGATAAAGTGGACATGATACATTCTGTAGATAGTCTCCAATTAGCTAAAGAAATTAACTCTCGTGCAGCAAAACTTGGCAAAAAAATGGATATTTTGCTACAAGTAAATGTTTCTGGGGAGGAGAGTAAATTTGGAATCAGTCCTCAAGAGGTAAATGATTTTATTACGATAATTTCTGAATATGGTAATATTTCCTTGAGGGGATTGATGACAATTGCGCCATATGCAGAAAATGCAGAGGCTATAAGGGATGTTTTTAAAAAACTTTATAGTATATATATTGACATAAAGCAGAAAAAATTAGATAATGTTACTATGGATTATCTTTCCATGGGTATGAGTAACGATTTTGAAGTTGCCATAGAAGAGGGCGCAAATATTGTCAGAATCGGTACCGACATATTTGGAAAGAGAGATTATACTAAAGTGTAATTTACATTTTCAAATAAGATAAATTACATTAGGACAAAAAAATAATTTACAAAAGATGCAGGAGGTATTTGAAATGTCAAAACTTCTTAATAAGGTGTTCAATTTCGTTGGATGGGAAGCTATAGATGATGATGAAGAGGGTTTAGAGCTTCAGGATGAAAACTATAACGATGCCAAAAACGAGCCTATTCAAACACACTTTTTTAACAATTCTAAGAAGCAGCAGTCTGGTAAGGTAGTAAATATCCATAATGGAAATCAATTCAAGATGGTTGTGGCTCAGCCTGATACCTTTGATGACGCAAAGGATATTTGTGATCACTTAAAGAGTAATAAGCCAGTTGTTATCAATCTAGAGGGAATTGAAAAGCATGATGCACAAAGGATTATTGATTTCTTGAGTGGATCAATATATGCTCTTGATGGTTCAATCCAGAAGGTTTCTTGTGATATATTTGTAATTGCTCCAAACAGTGTAGATGTTAGTGGAGATTTAGATGAAGAGATCAGAAACAAGACAGTTTTTCCATGGGCTAAATAAGTATGTAATGTAATTATTGGAGGATATTTGATGTACGCAATTTATAAAGCAATAGACTTAGTAATAAAGATATTTGAATTTGCTCTTATTGCAAGAGTATTATTGTCATGGCTACCTATATCCAAAAACAATAAGCTTGTGGATTTACTGTATATGATTACAGAACCGGTACTAGGCCCAATACGTAGTTTGTTGCGAAGATCAAGCCTTATGAACAACTCTATGCTGTCAATGATTGATTTTTCTCCAATAGTTGCTTTTTTGCTTTGTGGTGTAGTTAGAAATTTAGTTATTATGGTTTTAAGAATGTTTATGTAATTTTCTTAAAAGATTGAATAAATATATGGATAAAAATACATTAATCAAAATGGTATCAAAAATTGAGGATAGGGTACTGGTTTCAAGACTTTTAGATAAAGTTGAACAATGCCGATATTCCTCTTTTGTGTACTCGGATTTTCTTTCTCCCTATGAAGCTGCTATTGCTAAGCGGATATTGGACAAGGTAAGTGATGCTTTTTATACCTTTACAGGAGGATATGAGGGCGCAGAAAGGGTAATAGCTGCAATTAGCATTGACTTTATTGATCAGGATATAGTGATTAATAGTTCTCCTTTGAGTATTTTGAGGATCACACCTTCAATGGAAAAACCATTATCTCATCGCGATTATTTAGGTTCTCTGATGGGACTTGGCATAAAAAGAGAAAAAATTGGCGATATTCTAGTTTGTCAATCCCATGCAGATGTATTTCTAATTGATAAAATAGCAGAATATATTTTGTACAATTTGGACAAAATTGGGAGTGTAAAGGTTAGCTGTGAATTATTGAATTTGTATGAGTATACTGCTCCCCAAAAGAAAGAAAAGGCTATTACTACCACAGTAGCTTCCCTTAGGGCAGATTCAATTGCAGCCAGCGGATTTGGTGTTTCAAGAACAAAGGTCTTAGAATATT
>JAEWZA010000350.1 GCA_023395575.1 Bacillota bacterium | reverse complement strand
GCTTGGAATGTCCTGCAGCTGGAATCCGGAATTAATAGAAAAGGCCGGAAGAGTAACTGCTAGAGAGGTAGCAGCTGACGGTATACATTGGACTTTCTCTCCAGTGCTTTGCATTGGAAGAGACTTACGTTGGGGACGTATAAATGAAACCTTCGGAGAGGACCCTTATCTTATAGGTGTTTTGGCTGCTGCTATCATCAAGGGTTATCAAGGAAAAAACTTATCTGATGCAGATAGTATTGCTGCTTGTGCCAAACATTATCTTGCTTATGGTGAAAGCACAGGTGGAAGAGATGCTTACGACACTGAAGTGACATATAGAAAGATTAGAGAAGTATTTCTCCCTCCATTTAAAAAGGCTGTTGAAGCTGGCTGTGCAACCTTTATGACTGGCTATCAGTCTATTGATGGCATACCAATGGCTGTAAACAATAAGCTGCTTCGTGAATTATTAAAGGAAGAGCTTGGTTTTGAAGGTTTTGTGGTAACCGATTATAATAATACTGGGAACCTTTTAACTTTTCAAAAGGTATCTTCTGATATTAGTGATGCATCCAAAAAGTCTGTAGAAGCTGGAAATGACATGATTATGGCTACAAACGACTTCTATGAGGCAACCATTAAGCTTGTCAAAGCAGGTTTACTTTCTGAGTCCCTAATTGATGAAGCTGTAGGGAGAATTTTGTCCATAAAATTTTCAATGGGTCTCTTTGATACAAAAAAAAGAAGTGGTTATGTGAGCAGAGGTGTTATTGCCTGTGAGGAGCATCAACAGGTAAATCTTGAACTTACAAGAGAATCCTTGGTTTTACTTAAAAATAGTAAAAATATTCTTCCTCTAAATAAAAATAACGAAATTAAGAAGGTGGCAGTAATTGGTCCAAATGCTGATAATTTAAAAGCGCAGTTTGGAGATTGGACTTTTTTCACTCACCCCGAGCCAAAACCTGATGCTGTTCCTAATTTTGAATATTACACAATGCTAAAGGGAATTACTGAGCTATCTGTTTCACGAGGAATTGAAGTTACATATCACAAAGGCTGCGATATTCTAACTGACGAACAGGATATTGAAGGTGCTGTTTCCACAGCTTCAGATTGTGATGTAATAATAGCAGTTGTTGGTGACTGCGTGGAACAAAATGGTGAATTCAAGGATAGAGCCAACCTAGATTTATCTGGTTCCCAGCTAGAACTCCTTAAGGCTTTAAAATCCCTTGGTAAACCTCTAATTGTTATATTGGTAAATGGTAAACCTCTATCTATTCCATGGTTATATAGAAATGCTGATGCTATAGTTGAAACCTTCAACTCTGGAATATTGGGTGGAAAAGCTACCGCAGAACTTTTGTATGGTGAATTTATTCCCAGCGGAAAGCTATCTATTTCCTTCCCCTATCATAGCGCACAAACACCTGTTTACTATAATCAATTGTCTGGCTGGCACAGTCCCAAATACGTAGACCTTGCTGATAAAAATGCACTTTATCCCTTTGGCTACGGGCTATCCTATACAAAATATCAGTATTCAAATCTTGTTTTGTCATCTAAGGTTTGTAATAAAAACGATACAATTACTGTACAGGTTGATGTTACAAACAGAGGGAAATATGATGGCACTGAAATCGTACAGCTTTATATAAATGACAAAATAAGTTCTGTAATGACTCCGGAAAAAGAGCTAAAAGGGTTTGAAAGAATATTTATAAAAGCAGGGGAAACAAAGACAGTTTCGATAAATCTTTCAATTTCAGATTTAGCACTGGTAACACCTGATGAAAGATACGTTGTAGAAGCTGGAGAATTTGAAATTATGGTTGGTACTGATTCAAGAGATTCAAGCTTACTAAAGGAAACTTTGATAGTGCAGTAAATTTTATAGACCTTTCATCTTAATCATAAGAGTATAATTTTCTATTTTTTTAGCAAGACCGAAATATTCTATATATTAAATCAACTTTTCCAGTTAATAATCGTGGATTAAACTGGGAAAGTTGATTTAAGTTGCAAGTTCTAAGTCTACCCCTCTGTATTAACTCCTGCTAATGCTGCCTGTTCCCTGACATAAGCTGCTGCCTGCTTGTAGCTTTCAAAATCAGGCAAATGCTCTACAAACAAAGGCATGTCCTTTCCTAGACCTTCACATAGCTTAGCTACTTTCTGATAATTTACTCTACCTTTTCCGGGCATTGTTTCATGGATTAATGTTGTATATGCATTTTCCATCCAAACATCTTTTCCATGAATACTTTTTATATATTTTCCTAACTTTGTAAAGCACTCCTCAATAAACTCATCACATAAAACATATTTTTTGGGGCTATTTATCATATTAACGAAATCTAGATGTACCCCAAATGCTTTTCTATCCACATCATGAATTAATTGTAGATACTGCTCAGGTGAATCTGGTATCATCCATGGCATAGGTTCAACTGTATAAAATGTATTTACAGGCTTAACTGAATCTATTATATCTCTTACCGAATCGACAACTAGAGCATACGTAGCTTCCGAATAATTGGTTTCATGAAAACCATCCCATATATCACCTCTACTGCCCGTTATATTAACACAGCAGCATGCCTCAAGCTCATCTGCCAATGCAAGCTGATTTTTACAATAATCTATGGCTTCTCTTCGCTCTTTTTCATCTATTGATAATGCATTTTTCCAAATACCCACTTCACCAATCACTAGATTATGTTCCCTACAACATTTAAGATACTCCTTCTTCTCATCACTAGAGGCTTTGTAGTCTATTGGAGCCAAAACTGCTCTATAGCCTAATTCCTTCACAAGCTTATACCATTCTTCAGGATTATTATATGGCTTTTCTATTGCTCCGCCTATACGCATAAATATTTCCTCCTTTTATCGCTGCTCCATAACAGCACAAACTAATTCTTATGCTTTTATATGATTCTTTGTAGCCCTACAAGCTAACCTCTATGCCAAATAACTGATGAATCAATATGCTTAATATCAGGAGAGCAAGTCCTTGCCATTACTCCTGCTAGCTCTTCTGTCATCTTTTCTATTTGCTTCTTAACGCCTTCCGAACCGTTTGTGCGTAACGGTTCCATAATTGCCCTTCCAACAGACACAGCAGTAGCACCTAATGCTAGTGCTTTAAAAGCATCCATGCCACTAATGATTCCACAGTCTACAAAAATTGGAATATTGTTATCAATAACTTTTGCAATTTTAGGCAATATCATCAATGGAGGCACTGCATACTTCATAATTCCATGATGATGAGAAACTACAATTCCACGTACACCTGCTTCTAAGCATTTATATGCATCCTGCTCACTAAGTACACCCTTAACTATAAATGGTAGCTTCGTTGCTTGCACAAACTCCTTTATTTCCTGCAAGGATTTTGAAGCCATCTGATGTCCCATTACATTATCATATTTTCCATCTCCTCCGAAGGAATGATCCACATCCATCCCAACGGCCATAATTCCACATTTTTCTGCATGTTCAATTCTCTTAAAAATATAATTGTTATCAGTATATGGCTTTATTATTTTAATTGTTCGAGCACCCGTCTCCGTAATTTCCTCAAGCTCTGCTTCATCTCCCATACCTGACCAATTAACAGCCCTTGCAAAAAAAGCTCCTTTTGCCATTTCTGCCATTCCTCTTTCGCGTATTCTATTCAAATGAGAAAGCGCAGCTGTCATAATGGGCGTATCAAATGTTTCCCCATATAATTCAAGTTTAGTTGAAGGTAATACAGAATCAATATGCCTCATCTCAAGCAGTAATGAATCAAAATACTCCCTTGTTATAATATCTGAATCACCAGCATTCTTTATATATTCCTTATCTTTGTTTCCCATAAGAGTCTCATGTCCTTTCATATTTTCAACATAAGTTTGCAGAATAAAATCAAATAAAATATTATCTGTTACTGAAATAATAAACTTCTGATAAAATATTTGCAATAGTTATATTGTTGCCCAATTTTATATTGTATTACTTGATTCAAGTTTTTAACATAAATGATTGAAAGCCGTTTAACTCCAAGTCTCCACATCAATTAATTTATTCATACTCTTATCAAGAATAATCTTTCAATTGGGGAACATAAAAGATTTTCCAGCTGCCGATGACCAATGGACAGGAGATGTTAATGGGGACGAAGAAATAAACTCAATTGACTACGCACTGTTAAAGAATTATCTGCTTGGAATTATTACGGAATTCCCAAAACATTAGTCTAATCATTTAACCATAAGCAAGTTTGAAAGAAAATAAAAAAAGCCGTTGTACAATTTTTTGTCATATACATTTTTTTAGACATTCTAATAATAAAAAACGAACCTATGTAAATAAACTTATAACAGTCTATTACATAGGTTCATTTATATTACTAAATAATTCAGCTTAATAATTATGGAACATAAGTATAAACCTTATCACCAGTAGTGCTTAAATCAACACCCTTAGCTTTAAATAACTCGCTCAAAGTTACAAATTGGTAACCTTGTTGTTGAAGTGTAGGAATTATTATATCCAACGCTTCAGCAGTAGGATGTGGTGCTGGTTGGTTGTCATGTAACAATATGATTGCACCATCTTTAGCACCCTGTATTGCTAAATTTGCTCTTGTTTGAGCAGATGTAGACTGTTCCCAGTCATTGCATATAACACCCTGTATGAATGTCAAATCAACTGCACTAAACAAGGTTTGGCTAGTATTTAAGTTTGGTGCACGGAAAAACTTAGGTGTTTGACCTGTGTATTGTTTTATAACTGCAGTAGTATCAGCAATTTTTTTCTTTATATCTGTAGCAGACATACCGCCCATACTCTGATAATCCCAGGAGTGATTTCCAATTTCATGTCCACCATCATTAATTCTTTTAACAAGAGAAGCTGTTCCAGAATTAATGTTTTGTCCAATCATCATGAAAGTAGCTTTGACACCATACTTCTCAAGTCTGTCAAGAACTCTTGGTGTCATATTTACATCTGGTCCATCATCAAAAGTTAAAGCAATTAGTTTTTTTGTTGGATCTATAGGATCATTACCTCCTCCTGGATTTCCACCACCAACTGTTATTGTACCAAGCTCTATGATACCTAATAAATGCTGTTTTAACTTAGCAAAGTCAAGAGCATCCATTGAACCATTTTGATCTATATCTCCAGCAGCAGGTAATGATGTTTTTTGTCCTAACAAGAACTGTTTGTAAGTTGCAAAATCAAGTGCATCTACAGTACCGCTTCCATCAACATCACCAAGTAGTATTGTAGTGCCTGGTTCTGGATCAGGATCTGGATCTGTATCACCACTCTTGCTGAATGAGAATGAACCAACGTTAACAGGCCCATTAAAGCAAAGGTATAAATCCTTTACACCAGAAACGCCACTAACAGTAGTGGATAAATCCTTGTAAGTATCCCATCCACCAGTTGAAGGTACAGTCAATGAACCAATAATTGTACCTGTTGAACTACCGGTTCTCAATTGAATAGTAGTACTTGAGCTGTTTCCACTTGCAACATGTGCTTTAAATGAAGCTGCACCAGTTCCAAAATTGATATTTTTATATGCTAGATAGTTACCATTTTCAATATATCCTACACCATTTCCTGAATCTGTTCCTATTTTCTCAATAGTTGTAGAATTTGTAGCATTATAGCTTGATGAATCTATTGCTGAGAAAGCACTTCTCTCAACTGGATTTGGATCTGGATCTGGGTCAGGATCTGTATTAGTATCATTAGACTCAATTACCATTTTAGTCATGTTAGCCTTACCACTGCTCTGGTATCCTTCTACTACCATCGATACTTCATACATCTTACCCATTTTCATTCCTTTAGATTCCCATGCTTTAAAGTGGTCGCTAACTGAAATTGTACCACTGGTACGTTTCTGCTGACGAACACTCCAATACTGTTCAAAGGTTGCAGTACCCTTGATTGAGGGCTGATTTACACGAGTTGTCTGGTATAAATCATACACAGCACCATCAACAGTAATTGTCCCCTTTGATTGGGATCCGGGTGGTCTCCAGTTCCCCCAACTGTCTACGATGTAATATTCTACAAGCGGACTACTTGTCCATCCATAGACAGACAAATATGAATTTCCTGATGGCTGGTAGTCGCATGCGTAAGTTAATTTGATTCCGCCAAGTTCCTGCCAGGTCTTAGTCTCATCGTACTTCTTACCTGTACGGAATAACGCATTATTGATGTTACTCCATGAGCAACTGAAAGCACCGCCGCCATTTAGTGTCATACTAGTGGTTCCGTTGTCTTTCCATAGCTCATAGTCGTAGCCGTCAATATTACCAGTTGCGTTACCAGTAAGCGTTGTTGCGGCCTGTACGTCTACTCCAGCCAAAATGATGGTAAAACACATTAGAATAGAAAACATTACCATCAACTTCTTGTTCATTTTGCACTCTCCTCCCCTTAATTTCAATAATCGAACATGTCATAGCAGTAACATATTCTACCATATTCTAGCATATTTTAACACAACCTACAACACGTTTTGAGACAAAACCCACAATAAGTTTCACAATAATTTATTAGTTTTTTGTTAAAATTTCACACACACAAATATAAATTCTAATAATAGAAATTAGTGTCTATCTATAATTATAAGCACAACAGCAGAAATCTAAGCTTGATATGGGTTTTATTTATATACCAATTTAACCACTAAGCCCTTAACTGTTTTTTTCGACAGGAAATAATTTCCCATTTCATAAGTAAAACCTTATCTCATAATTAAAAAAAATCAAGGTAATTATAATATGCTACAAATATTTGATTGTTACATAAATACGAGTGAGCTACAATCATATTGATATTTAATTAGCACTATATTTAGAATTTTTAATATGATTAATTCAACTGTCACAAATTAATAACTGTGATTTTAGATACTTGTCAATGGAAAGTTGAGTTAATAAGAATATAAGAGGAGTGATTGTTGTGAAACTGGAATTAGATGTTTATAGCTCAATATGCGAAACAAAAACTTTTGTTGTAAATGGAGTAAAAGCAACCTATAAAGATTTTGGCCGTAAAATTGATACTCAGCCAGACAAATACAGACCTAACATATG
>JAEWZA010000315.1 GCA_023395575.1 Bacillota bacterium | reverse complement strand
CTAATGAAAAGCTTATGCTTTCAGTTAATATTTCCATACTTCATTTATTAAATAAGGGTTTTCTAGATGAGATACAACAAATGCTTGACGAAACGAAATTTCCTCCCAATAACCTTGAAATTGAAATTACAGAGTCAGTATTTATATCCTCAATGTCAAAAGCTATTGATACATTAAATGAATTAAAAAAAATAGGTGTATGTATCGCCTTAGATGACTTTGGAACAGGCTATTCATCTCTTAGCTATCTATCAAAGCTCCCTATAGATATATTAAAGATAGATAAATCTTTTATAGACGAACTGCTGGTCAGTGAATCCGGAAGAAATTATGTTGCTGCAATTATTTCAATAGGTCATATTATGAATTTCTCAGTAATTTCTGAAGGCGTTGAAAACCAAAAGCAATTGGATATTTTGGATAGTCTTGGAAGCGATTATATGCAGGGATATCTATGGGGAAAACCAATGCTTCCAAAAGATGCTGTGAAGTTATTAGGTATATCAGATGAATTGATAAAAGCTACTTTATTAGCCTAATCTTTGAGTGCCACTTCTTTAATTATTGATAAATTATAAATCCATATTATCCTTAACAATCATGAACACATTTGAATTAGTGTGTTCCTTTTTTTATATTTAACTAATTTTCGAATATAATTCAATCAATGCTCAAGTTTACCAATGGCTTGTTGACATTAAAATAGTTTTATTTAATAAATTATTTAGCTTTACATTTGATAATGTTAATCACCTACAATTTCAACTAAGAAATCCAAGTATCTAATTACATATTTGTCTTTTATCGCCTTTATTTTGTATAATAACAACAAATTTGGATAAATAAAATACAATTTTGCAGATTTATGTTGATATTTGTAGCATGTTTATGTTATTTTATAGTTAAGGATTTTAATTTGTTACATGTAAAAATTATTAACTATTATATATTAAATAAATGAGTTTAAAAGTAAATTTGGAGAGCTGTACCTTTTAACTCTCCAAAATCAGAAATTAATTCTAAGCCAAAATTAATAAAAAAATAAAATTATTCATGCTTGAAATATAAAGGTATCCGGGAGACATATATATGAGACAAAACAATTCAGTTGATAAGGAGTTTTCAAAATCAATTCAATTACCAAGCTGGACTATACTTTTCCCAATTCTTTTTTATGTATTAATTATTTTAACTATAGCTTTTATTAATAGAAATCAAATCAATTTAACCTTTTTTAATATAGATTTTCACTACTTAACAATTAGTGGAATGTTAACTCAATTACAAATGTTTCTTCTAATAATTATAGTTATTTTTTATAGAAAAAAAGGATTTCAAACTGTCCTTACGCTTTGTATTATTTATACTATTACATTAGCAATTCCTTTTATTTTTCTTCAAGCGTATTCATCAATTGCTGGATTAGCAGCTATATCTACCTGCATAATTGTAACTTTATTAATTTATCTATACTTGAAGAAGTTAGATCACAATCAAAATACCATTGCAGAATTTGCTCTAACTGATACAATTACAGGACTTCCCAACCGCCGCAAATTCAATGACTACTTGTCAAGGCTAATTTCAAACAGTACTAATGATAGCTATAAATTTGCTTTAGTCATGATAGATATAAATGATTTTAAAAACATTAATGATTCAGTTGGGCATGATGCCGGAGATGAAGTTCTCTGTCAAGTTGTAGAGCGATGGAAAATGGTTCAGGGAAAGAATGATTTTATAGCAAGACTTGGCGGTGACGAGTTTATTATAATTATAGAAAATTATGGTTCCAAGGATGACTTAAATCAAATTATTAAAAAATATTCGTTAGTCATATCAGATAGATTTATAGTAAAGGAAACATACTTCTATATTTCAGCTAGTTTTGGTGTTGCTCTTTATCCGCTAGACTCAAGGGATTCCACAGAATTATTCCGTTTTGCTGATGCTGCCATGTATTATTCAAAAAATATCAGCAACATGGATATCTGTCTATATAACCCTTCTATGACCGAAACAATAGAAAGCAATGTAGCATTAGAGCAAAAAATTAGAAAGGCTTTAGAAGACAACAATCTTTACTTTGTATTGCAGCCACAATATGATACCAAAACCAAAAAGCTTAGAGGCTTTGAAACCTTAGCTCGTCTTAACGATGAAAATGGAAATCAAATAAGTCCTTCTCTATTTATTCCTGTTGCAGAAAAATCAGGAATAATAACAAGTATTGATAACTGGATTATTCGAAATACTATGATTTTTTTCAAAAAAATTTTAGATAGTACTAATGAAAAGCTGTTACTTTCAGCGAATATATCTGTATTGCATTTATTGAATAAAGGCTTTTTAGATGAGATTAAGCTTATGCTTGAAGAAACAGGTTTTCCCCCAGAACAGCTGGAAATTGAAATTACAGAATCTGTATTTATTTCATCAATATCAAAAGCAATTGAAATTCTAAAGGAATTAAAGAAAATGGGTATCAGAATAGCACTTGATGATTTCGGAACAGGATATTCATCACTTAGTTACTTGACTAAGCTTCCTATTGATATCCTTAAAATTGACAAATCTTTTATAGATGAACTTCTTGTTAACGACTCAGGAAGAAATTACGTTGCAGCTATTATTTCCATAGGGCATATAATGAATTTTTCAGTATTATCTGAAGGTGTAGAAATTCAAGACCAGTTAGATATACTTGCTAATTTGGGAAGTGATTATATACAAGGTTATGTATGGGGTAAACCTATGCCTACAGATGATGTGTTGAAGCTAATAGGAATAACTGAAGATGTATGCTAAAAGAGCAATAAACAAGAAAACTTTACTAAAGTCAATTACGATGGGCTAAATAGCTCGATAAAGCATCATGTTGGTACAAGATTGTTTAAGGTTTTGAACCGTAATTGACTCTAGTAACAAAGAATTAGATAATGGTTTAATGACCATAGGATACAGTTTATATCTATAGCAACCATTTAGTTATGTAAAAAGCATATCTATAATCATTATTTTACTAAAACTTTAATAATTTCTGATATATACATAATATGATAATCTTTAGCAGGATACCATTTATTATCATTTTCTTTTTCATCAAAATTGTCAGGATTCATATCACAATGATATTGTTTTTTGCAAACCAGGATCATGCTTGCTTCTTCAAAAGCAACTGTTCCATCTACAAAGTATGGTGTCAAACCAGCTTGTTCAATTTTATTTGTATCTCTTCCAGATACTGACCCACATATGTTTAGAGCCTTCTTGAAGGTTTCGTCGTAAAATGAAATGGTAAAGATATCATTTGCATCAATAAACTCCTTAGTGTATCTTTGAGGGCGTAGATAAGTTGTTGCAACATTCTTTCCCCAAATAAATCCAACGCCACCCCAACTAGCTGTCATTGTGTTGAATTTCTCATTATTGCCTGCTGTTATCAGCATCCACTCTTTTCCTATTTTTTTAAATGGATTAAATAACAAATCGTCTACCTTAATTTCTTTAAAACTCATAGCTCTCCTGCCTCTCTGTAAATTAAAATACAATATATGTTAGTATATTTTATTTTATCACCAATATTACACTCTTACAAATAATAACTAAATTTAATCCAAACAGCTTTCTAATGAATTACGTTAGTAAAAATTAGAACATTATGAATTACCAATTTTAGTTATTTGATATTGATATTTATACGCATATTTGTTATTGTATATTAAAGACGTATTTTGTCATTTTGTGTTATGTTTTATATTTAAAGATTTAAAACAGACATATATTTTTGTGCTATTTGATTTTTTAAATTACTAAATATTAAAGGAGAATACCTTATGACACATAGTAATAATAGGTTTTCTAAAAGAAAACAATTTCCAAAATGGACAATAGTAGTCTTAATAATTTTTTATTTTATTATTTTCATAGCAAATATTCAAATCAATAAGTTTGAAATATCATTAAACATAGATGATTCTCGCATACATTCTTTGTCCATAAGTGCTATTTTAGGACAACTGCAGATGTTTATTCTCGTTATCATGGTTACATATTATCGAAAACAAGGATTTGTTACTGCATTAACCATTTCTATTACTCAAGTAATTTTACTTATTTCAACCATAATTAGGGCTAACTCGTTCTCACCTGTTTCAGGCATAGCTGCGCAGGTTACGAATATTAGCGTTGTAATCATAATCTATCTATATTTAAAGAAGCTTGACATGAATTCAAAAACCATAACTAAATATGCACTCTCCGATGCACTTACAGGGCTGCCTAATCGCCGTGCCTTCAACGATTATTTGTCTCAGCTTATTGAAAACGACAGTTCTGATACTGAGAATTTTGCATTAGTCATGGTTGATTTGGATAATTTTAAAAACATAAATGATTCAGTTGGACATGATTCAGGTGATGAAGTTCTACGTCAAGTTGCAGAAAGATGGAATGTTGTTCAGGATAAAAATGATTTTATTGCAAGGCTAGGCGGTGATGAATTTATTATAATTATAGTAAATTATGACTCTGAAGAGGATTTAACTCAAAATATAAAAAAATATTCTAACGCTCTGTCAGACAGATTCATTGTAAATGAAAATTTCTTTTATATTTCAGCAAGTTTTGGTGTATCCCTGTTTCCTAAAGACTCAAAAGATTCATCAGAAATATTTCGTTTTGCCGATGCTGCAATGTATTATTCAAAAAATATCAGCAACGAAAATATTAGTATGTATAAGCCTTCTATGACTGAAATAATAGAAAATAATGTAATACTAGAAAAAAAGATAAGAATGGCATTGGAAGAAAATAATTTTTACTTTGTATTACAGCCACAATATGATACTAAAACCAAAAAACTCAGAGGCTTTGAAACACTAGCTCGTATGAAAGATGAAAATGGTAATCAAATCAGTCCTTCTGTATTTATTCCTATTGCAGAAAAAACTGGACTTATTACTAGTATTGAAAACTGGATTATTTACAATACAATGTTATTTTTCAAAAATATGTTAGACAAGACTACTGATAAGTATATACTTTCAGTAAATGTTTCTGTACTACATTTATTAAATAAAGACTTTTTTGGTGAAATTAAGCAAATGCTTGATAAAACTGGATTTCCCCCTAACCTGCTTGAAATTGAAATTACAGAATCTGTATTTATTTCTTCAATATCAAAAGCAGTTGAAATCCTGGAGGAATTAAAGAAAATTGGCATTCGAATAGCCCTTGATGACTTTGGAACAGGTTATTCGTCACTCAGTTATTTAGCTAAGCTTCCTATTGATATACTAAAAATTGACAAATCTTTTGTTGATGAACTTCTGGTTTGTGACTCTCGCAGAAATTATATTGAAGCCATCATTTCAATCGGACATATAATGAATTTTTCAGTCCTATCAGAGGGTGTAGAAATCCAGGAACAGCTTGATATTCTTGCTAATCTAGGAAGTGATTATATCCAAGGTTATGTATGGGGTAAGCCAATGCTTCCCCACGATGCTGCAAAAATTTTGGGATTAACCGAAGGAATTTATTAATTACTGTATTCAGTAATACCATTTTAAAGGTAATCATCAGCTCCTATGGTAAGTCCCATTATTTTATCTTCAACCTTTGCAGTCAGCAAATAATCGGGGAAAAATGATTTTCTCTGATTTTCTGGCAATTACGGAAATCGTCAATATCTGGAAGCATGACATCTAAATTGCCATATCTAGCTTTGTTGACTCAATACATTTAAGAGCTTCCATTCCACTGTAATATTTATACACTTCAAAACCGTCATTTTTCATATAGACTTCAAGCAATCAGCTATTTCTTTTTCGTCATCCACAATTAAAATACTGGCATTCATAGGTATATTAACTACTCATTATTATTGGAAAATTAGCGCTGTTTTTATATTTAAGACTGCAAGTTTACTATTTTAAGTTTACTATTTTAAGTTTAATATTACTTAATCTGTATTTAAGTTTAATCAAGGTTCAAAGTATCTGAAAAAAACAACAACCCATCTTTTTTTGATTGATTATTTTACAACACCAATATCAGGATGGAAAATGTCATTGTAAACTCAATTATATCATTTTTAAGTGCTATATAATTTTTCCTTTAATTCTAAATCACCTTAAAATAATGTTTTAACTAATAAACAGGGTGCTGGCAGTCAAATTTCATCCTACCAACTCCCTATTTATTGATATAAATATTTCCTCAACTCTTATTGTGCAAGGCTTTCAAGCCATTTAGCCACCTCAATATGCCTACTCTGTTTTAGTGACACCTGCATTGACCTCAATGAAAAGCTAATCAATTGTGCACCAAACTACAGATTTAGCCAGATATTTTAAGTCAGTTTGTATATTATGAAATTTAATCATCAATCTTTTTTATTGACGGAACCATGTAAGTTATAATGGCAAGTATTATGCAAAGCACTCCCGTCAATAAGAACCAATTATGAATACCCAGCCTGTCAGCAAATGCTCCAGATAACACTAATCCAATTGGCATAGCTATAGATACGATACTCCCGTATAAACCAAACACTCGACCCATATATTCAGGTGCAATTCTTTCCTGCACTAAAGCCGTAACAGGACCATTGTAAAATGGTACAGCAAGCCCCATTAGAACACACAAAATGGCAAATGCCAAAAATCCATTTTGCGGAAGTAACCCTGTCAAGCAAATGGGAAGCCCCATAGCTGCTACCGAGATAGCAATTCCTTTTCCACGATTATGAAATCCTCCCCACATACCTAATAGAACCCCACCAACAAGCATTCCTATCGCGAAAGCTATCTCTGCAATTGAGGCCTGTACAGTAGTTCCATTAAAATAATCTAAAGACATAAGCGGAAATAATGCATTTATTGGAGAATATAAAATCATGAAAACTGCTGCAATCCATAAGAGTGCATATATTCCCTTTTCTTTCTTTATAACATTATACCCTGCTTTCATTTCCTCCCACATACCGGACGTTGGCAGATTGCCTTTCTGTAAATTTAAAACAGGAATTTTAGTTGCAATAACAGCAATAGTCGCTATTAACGCTCCCACAACATCAAAGGCAACCATTGTGCTGATACTACAAATGGGATAAAGCACGCCAGCAATTGCAGTACCAGCAATATATCCTACCGTTTGTAAGGACTGGGTATAACCTGAACATTTAGTCAATTCCTCCGTAGGTACAATAAGTGGAGTTGTTGCGCTAATTGCCGGTGTATGGAATGCTGTACCGACACTTCTAACAGCTAACACCACTAAAATTAGCCACATAGGCAACTCACCATTCATTGCTGCAAATACCAATATGAGGCTTACCACAGCAATAAATAGGTCTGCACCAATCATTGCAGTTTTGCGGCTGATACGGTCAACAAGAGTTCCAGCTACCATACCTAAAACCACATTGGGAAGAAATCCTGCTAATGAAGCCATGGAAAGTACCAAAGCTGATTGTGTTGTTGCTGTCAAATGCCAAATCAATGCCATTTGAAGTACAGAACTTGTTAATATAGAAATTGCTTGTCCAGACCATAAAATATAAAAATCTATTTTCCAACTTCGTTTATTCATTGTCGTATTCTCCTATTATTTGTTTAAAGATAATTTTATAGACAATAAAAAAGCAGACTTTTCACTCACATTTGAGCTTCAAATCTGCATATCTTACAACAGGCAACAACAAGTACTTAAGTACAGCTAAAAGTAGCTACACCTACTATGATTATCACATGTTACACTCGTAAAAAAGCAAGACTTAAAAGTCCAATCATGAGAATGAAAAAGACTTATCTATTACAATTATTAACGAATACGAATGTAAAATTGATAGAACATAGTTAAACTTCCTCCTGAAATTTAAATCTAATGAATTATATCATACATCAAGTATAACTACAAGAGGTGAATTCAGGAATATACTTTAGGCTTTATTTAGGCTTTATTTAGCTTTATTTACTAAAATTCTATTATAGTATGTAATCATATCTTAAACGGGAGTTTGACTACAAAAACATATAGAGTGAAATAGAATGAAGCAAGATAAGCTGAGCAGCAATATGAGTATACATATTTCGAATTAATAAATGAGAAAGCACCCTAACATATTTCATGTTAGGGTGCCCATTATTCTTCTCTACGATTCAATGCAGTCTAACCTAAGTCCAACCCTTGAATAACGTTGTAATTTCAACTATTTCTAATTATTCAATGCCGCTTGAGCTGCCGCAAGTCTTGCTATCGGCACGCGGAAAGGCGAACATGATACATAGTTGAGCCCAGCTTTATGACAGAACTCCACAGAAGATGGATCTCCTCCATGCTCACCACAAATTCCCAGCTTGATATCAGGTCTTGTCTGTCTTCCAAGCTTAGCAGCCATATCAATCAACCTACCTACTCCAACTTGGTCAATCCTAGCAAACGGATCTGACTCATAAATTTTCTTTGAATAGTAATCCTCCAAGAACCTGCCTGCGTCATCTCGACTGAAACCAAAAGTCATTTGAGT
>JAEWZA010000270.1 GCA_023395575.1 Bacillota bacterium | reverse complement strand
TGCTTAATTTCATTTTGATAATAGGTGAGCCTTCTTTCGTATATGTATCATCATAGGTATTTAACACACTTCTTCCCTCAACACTATATTTTAGTATAAAGTCAAAATTAGAGTTAATATCTGCACTTCTATACATGGCTATACCAATAGCTCCCGTTAATATAATTCCAATTAAAAGCCCAACTATTGATCCTTTCATTTTTAATCCCCTCCCCTTCACTCGTCTAATAAATAACTAATAGACTAAATTGGACATCCATCAACTTAAAGACACTAGTTAGCTAGTAATATAATCTAGATTCCGGTAATTTTTTATAATCCTCCTTAGCCTCAATTATTCTAATAATCTTATTTGTCATTCTATCTAATAATAGAACTTCATTATCTATATATTTGTCATCAATTACCACATCATTAGTTTCTATATTTATCCCAAATGGAGGCATATTATCAAGACTCCAAGCAATAGTCTTCTTTTGCCCTTTATACGTTATTTCTAGATATTGTTTAACTGGAATATTTACGTGCATATATGCTGGAAAGGCTTCAGGGTAATTAAAAATGTCAATTTTCTGCATCTCAGCAAGTATAGTTTCCATTTCTTCTTTGCTTAATTTCATTTTGATAATAGGTGAGCCTTCTTTTGTATATGTGTCATCATAGGTATTTAGTACACTTCTGCCTTCATAACCATACTTTAGTATAAAGTCAAAATTGGAGTTTTCATCTGTACTTTTATACATGGCTATGCCAATAGCTCCAGTTATTATAATGCCAATTAAAAGCCCAACTATTGATCCCTTCATATCTTAATCCTCTTTCTCTTCACTTATTTCAAATAAGACTTTTAAATTTCTTGGAATAGCCTTTGTGATGTCAGGCCACTCAGCCATTCCTAATATTTTAGCTTTCTTCTTAAGCTCATCAGTGTATTCATTATAAGGAATCCCATCAAGAAACATTTCTGTTTCTTTTTCGTCAAACTTAATAGGACTCATGACGTTACTTTCACACCCCTCGTTCATAGGGCAAATTAACTGGCACTTTAGGCAGTCGTACAAGCAATGATGTGCCGATTTAGGAAGCCATTCTGGGAATTCCTCTACCCCTTCATTAAGACAAGACAAGCATCTGTCATTATCTATTAAAAAGCGATCAGTTCTAATGGCTCCTGTTGGGCAATTATTTATACATGCTCTGCAATCTGTACATGCCTCCGCATAGCTCATTTTATTCCAAATATCATCTTCACATGGAATGTCAGAAAAATATGCAGCAAATGCAAAATTACTGCCCATGCCGTCTATGTAACAAATATTGTTTCTTCCATAAACTGCAAGACCACATTGAGCAGCCATTCTTTTCATAGGAATGTTATAAACAGGTTCAATATGATAATTCTTAGGTACAAGAAAGTCACTTAAATATTTCCCAGTATTTTCGAAATCCGACATTACAATTCCAAAAGCATTGCATCTCTTACCCTGTTTCTCAAACTCTAATTTTGCATATGTAGGATGTGGTATAGCAACGAGAATAATGGATTTGATGGTAAAATCAACCTTAGGTAAATCAAAACTATACATATTCTGTATAATCCATTCATGAAAACCGTTTAACTCATCATTTTCTTTAAATAATTCAATTTCATTTTTTATCGTTTGTAAGTGCTTTATTGGCAGAACTTGAAGTTTGTTACAATGTAATAGTGCTTCTTGCTTTAGCGCTTCAATCATATATGTATCCTCCGTTTATATAAATAGCGCATTTCCTAATTGTAAATAATTATACTAAATGTACTCAACTAGTCACTTCACTATTTGTTTTTTAATAAATGGTTGTATCAGTACCTATCAAGGCTCTATTTACTTCATATGAATGATAAAATTCATATTATTTTATACGTTCTGGATTATATACTACTTCACATCTTCCACGTTTGTAAATCATTCCATCAAAATCCTTATTATCATAAGGTTTTCCAGTACTTCCTGATAAAATATCATTTAGAGCAGCTTCCAGTTCATCAATAAAAGCTACTGTTTCATGATTTTTATGTCCCATATAAATAGTGTCAAAATCATTACAATAAGATTTTAATGCCTTTACAGTTTTCAGATATTCGGAAAGTGTAGTTGATTCTTCTAGCTGCATCCACACATGCGATATAATTCCATCTCCTGAAAACAGTATTCTATGCTTTCTATCCAATAATCCAATGCTACCTAATGTGTGCCCTCTTAATGAAATAACCTCCAGAACATTTCCACCAATATCAAAAGTTTTCCCAGGTGTTATAAATTCTAAATTTGCAGTACTGTCACACCAACGCTGAAGCTCCTCATCTGACAAATTGTACTGTTCCTTCATATCATCCTTTATGTGATATTTTATTTTTCTATGTTCTTCATATAAATGTATATCGTCCACACTAATATATGCCTTATCAAAATAATGAGCACCAAACGCGTGATCTATATGCCCATGTGTACATACAACAAATAATGGCTTCTGGGTTATTTCTGTCACAGCAGACTTCAAATTTAAGCAGCCATATCCAGTGTCAATAACAATAGCCGCTGTTTCACCTTCAACCACATAAATACTTGTATCATCATCTACTATTGTTGTTACTTGGGGAGCAATTTGCGTAATAGTGTATTTGTCCATTTAATATCACCTCATAGTATATTAGTTATAATATTTATATTATATACATAATTTAGCATTTACATAGCTATATAGCAAGTAATTTCAACTTAATAAAGAATCTCTTAATATTTTTATCTAAACTTAATTGCGGCTTGCTGATCGACAGTAAACATGTATGAAATTTCTTCAATTAGTATAGTTGTGATTCCTATGTATTGTAAATATACGCTAAATATCTTTGGTTCTAATTGTATCAAAATGAGTACAATATAGAATATGGCTCTGATACTGAATTAATTACTTGAAATAATTACAGCTTAACTATAACTATGATGAACCAATACTAATTCAACAAATATCTTGGAAGTAATCCATTTAGATAAGTTTGTACGGGAGTACAAGTAAACACAATTTTAAATTGTAAGTTGAGTAAAAAATACTTAATTGATATAATAACCATTGATGCTTAGGTTTATCAGTATTTCTCCACCGAAGTATTCACTAATTTTTTGTGCCAAAGGTAGCATTGGAGGTTAATATGAGTGTTCTTGGTATTGTTACAGAATACAACCCTTTTCATAATGGTCATAAATATCATATAGAAAAATCAAAAGCAATAACAGGTTGTGACACTGTTGTTTGTGTTATGAGCGGTAATTTTATTCAACGTGGTGAACCTGCACTCATAAATAAATTTGCCAGAGCAGAAATTGCCCTTCAAAGCGGAGTTGATTTAGTTATTGAATTACCGCTTCCTTATGCCATGTCCAGCGCGGAAGCTTTTGGTTTTGGAGCTGTCAAAATACTAGATAGCATAGGTGTTGTTGATTGTATCTCCTTTGGAAGTGAGCATGGTAATATTGATTCTCTAATATCTATTGCCGATATTTTAGTAAAAGAGCCTGATGAATATAAAGCTGAGTTAAAAAAGCAGCTTTCTTTAGGATTATCCTTCCCCGTTTGTAGACAAAAGGCTATCGAAAACTATATAAAACATTACTCGGTTTCAGAATCTACAGTTAACCTGTCCTCTATTCTGGAAACTTCAAATAATATTTTAGCCATTGAGTATCTAAAGGCACTAAACAGGCTTAAAAGCACCATTAAGCCATATACAATTGAAAGGATAGCAAATCAATACAACTCACCTGTTATCACAGGAGATATTTCAAGTGCTACTGCAATAAGAAACAGTATTTTTAATATTTATCAAGAGCAAGAGCAGCAATTATGTCCCAATACTGTACAAACTATGCCTGATGTTGCCAAAAACATTATAGAAAAAGAATTTAAAGAAGGCAGAGGACCAATTAATATTAATGCATTTGAAAATATACTTCTTGCTTTCTTGAGATATGCAAGCACAGAAAAGCTTGGTGAAATAACTGGTATCTCAGAAGGTCTTGAATATAGAATTAAAAAAGCTGCTGCTTGGTCAGGCAACATTGATAGCCTTTTATCAAATATTTGTACAAAAAGGTATACTAGGACTAGATTACAAAGAATATTATTCTCTCTGCTCGCTGGAGTTACAAAGGATGACATGGATTTATTCCAGCAGTATGGGGGACCTCAATATGCTAGAATATTAGGATTTAATAAAAGAGGCCGAGAAATTCTTTCAAAAATGAAAAAAAGCTCTGTCCTACCTATTGTTACAAAACCTGTAGACTATAAATGTTCTTGTAACAAACTACTCAAAAGAATGCTTGAGATTGAAGCTCAAGCAACTGATTTGTATGTTCTAGGCTATAAAAATCCAGCCTTCAGAAAGGCTGGACAAGAATATACTCAGAATATTGTTATAATAAATTAATTGCTTAAAACCTTTCATATGCTGTTGCAAAACAACATTTTTTGTATACCGACATCTTATTGCATGTAGCCGACACAGCGGAAGTAAGTAGCTGTGAGTATTACATCAAGACAGGATGTCGAGTATAATACGGTCGGCGGAAGTGCTTGTTCTGCATCGCAAATATTTCAGCGTCAATTTCGGGAGCAAGCAATAGATATATACTGCACAGGAGTACTATTTAAAAAATTTATGAGAACGTTTCATTTTCTGTGTTTGATTAACATAACCCACTTTTTTATAGTACCAAAAAACACAAATCCATCAAGGTTATATATAACGGATAAAATCCGACCTTGACAAATTTGTGTTTTTTAATTCATTGGTTATCAAGTGGTTTATGCTAAATTATTGGTAACCATATTTACACAAAATTCTAAACGTACCCAAATTTACTGTTGATATATTTTATTTCTTGTGTTGCAACAGATTCAAAAAGTTTTTATAATTAATTATATTTCCATTATTATTGGCAAAATCATTGGTTTACGCTTTGTTTTCTGATAAATACAATCTTTTAAATCCTCACGTATTGCAGATTTTCTAATAGACCAATCACCGCGGCTTTTGCCGGCACTTTTATTGACAGCCTGCTTGGCAATTTCCTTAATCTGTTCCATCAAATCTTCAGATTCACGAACATAAACAAAGCCTCTTGAAATAATATCAGGACCAGCAACTACATTGCCAGTGTCACCTTCTATTGTTATAACAACTACAATCAAACCATCCTGTGATAGATGCCTTCTATCTCTTAGAACAACATTGCCAACATCCCCAACACCAAGTCCATCTACAAGAACTCTTCCTGCTGTAACACTTCCATTTATTTTTGCAGAGTCATGGGTTAACTCCAGCACTTTTCCGTTTTCTAATATGAATACATTCTCATTCTGCATTCCCATTCTTATTGCCAAATCAGTATGCTGTCTCAAATGCCTGTGTTCACCATGTACTGGCATGAAAAATTTAGGCTTGACTAGATTATGAATAAGCTTAATTTCCTCTTGACATGCATGCCCCGAAACGTGAATATCAGCTAAAGCTTCATATATAACTTTAGCACCTTTTTTAAACAACTCATTTACAACTCTCGAAATAAGCTTTTCGTTACCAGGGATAGGTGAAGCTGAAATAATGACCAAATCTCCAGGAATAATTTCTACTTTTTTATGTTCACCAAAAGTAATTCTTGTAAGTGCAGACATTGTTTCACCTTGACTGCCAGTAGTAATTATTACAAGCTTGTCTTGTGGCACTTTATCCATATTTTCCATATCAACAATTACACCCTCTGGAACAATCAGATAACCAAGCTCCATCGCAACATTTACAACATTTACCATACTTCTTCCAATAACAGTAACCTTTCTGCCAAATTTAACTGCAGAATTAATAACCTGCTGTACTCTATGAACATTTGAGGCAAAGGTTGCAACCAGAATCCTGCCCTTGCAGTCTGCAAAAATTTCGTTAAAGGTATCTCCAACAGTACGTTCAGACATTGTATAGCCTTCATTTTCAATGTTAGTACTATCACACATCAGTAATAAAACGCCTTTTTTCCCAAGTTCAGCAAATCTAGCCAAATCCATTGTTGCACCTTGTATTGGAGTATAATCAATCTTAAAATCTCCAGTATGAACTACAACTCCTATTGGCGTGTGTATAGCTAAAGATACCGAATCAGCAATACTATGAGTAGCATGAATAAACTCTACCTTAAAAGCTCCAAGATCAATAGTCTGACCTGCACACACCGTTCTTAAATCTGTAGTTTCCAGCAAGCTATGTTCTTCAAGCTTGCATTTTATTAAACCTATAGTCAATTTTGTTCCATACACAGGAACATTCAATTCTCTTAAAACATATGGCAGTGCTCCAATATGATCCTCGTGACCATGTGTTAATACTATTGCCCTTACCTTTTCTTTATTTTTAACTAAATAAGTAACATCTGGAATAACTAAATCAATTCCCAGCATTTCATCCTCAGGAAATGACAGTCCGCAGTCAACAACAACAATATCATCTCCATATTCAAATGCAGTAATATTCTTGCCAATTTCCTGCAATCCACCTAGTGGTATAACTCTTAACTTTTTTTTACTTTTTGACACAATTAAACCTCCAATTTTACTATAAAAAATAACTACTTTACTAACTTAAATTGGTTTTATTTTGGAAATATTTCCTTTAAAATCAACTATTATATTGTTTTTTTTGCGCTGTTAAATTGAGAAATAACATATCTATATTCATCAGAAATAGATTTTGATATATTATTCCAATTATATAGCTTTTGCACCTTCTCTAATGCTGCATTACAAATTTTTTCTGACAATTCATGATTTTTTAATAATTCTAAAATACAATCAGATAAAGAATTTGAATTTCCGCTATAAAATTTCATTCCATCTTCTTTATGATTTACAATTTCATTGAGACCTCCAGCATCAGATACCACAACAGGAATGCCTGCAACCATTCCCTCCAGTGCAACAATACCAAAAGGTTCATAAGTACTCGGAAAAACAGCTATATCCGAACACATATATAGATTTAACAAAACCTCCTCACTTACAAAGCCAGTAAAGTAAATTTTTTCATTGACATTTAACTCATGGCTTAGTTCTATTAGATTATTTAAGCACGGTCCTTTGCCCGCAATTACAAACTTTACATCATTAAATTCACTTAATATTTTAGGAATTGCATTTATTAACACATGAACTCCTTTTTCATTAACAAGTCTTCCCACATAAAACACTATTTTTTCATTTGGAGAAGCATAATTTTTTCTAAAATCTAAATCTTTAAATATATTATCAAATTTATTTAAATCAACACCATTGCTAATAATTCTAATCTTATCTGAATTAATATTAAAAACTGAAGTTAATTCATCCTTCATATATTTACTATTGACAACAAGGGAATCAGACTCATTCATCAACCATTTTTCTATATTATTTATTGTTCTCGATATATCAGTATGTATTCCATTATTTCTTCCATATTCAGTAGCATGTATTGTTGAAATAACCGGAATATTATAAGAATGCTTTAATACCCTTGAAGCATACGCCACAAGCCAATCATGAGCATGAACAATATCAAATGCATTATTTTGAAGAAGCTTTACAGCATATTCAACCATAGCAAAATTGAGCTGCATAACCCACTCAACAAATGTGCTTGATGGATTATTGTAGACATGCACTCTATGCACTGTTACATTCTTATCAATCTCATATTCTTGTGTATAAGGTTCCCAGCATGTTAAAACATGGACATCGTTGCCGGCTTCACCAAGATTTTGTGCTAAATCATAAACCACTCGAGAAATACCACCTATTATTCTTGGCGGATATTCCCAAGACAGCATTAATATTTTCATAAATATTTCCTCTTTTAATGAAATATCTAAGTATCCATAATATAGTATCTATATTATTCTATCATACTAAAGTATATATTACAAAATACATTTTATTAATGGATTTTAGTAATGGATATATATTTATAGTAAACATTCTATGTTTTCAATAAAATGCTAAGTTTTATAATATTATTTATACTTAAATAAACGCGTTGCGTCTAAAATAACTTATAGTCCATTCAGTCTATAATGTTCTAAAATAAATATCTGAACATTTTAATATCATTTAGTCATATTACAGAATATATTGTTATAGTAGTAAACTTATAAGATATATAACAATATAATTTACCTTACAAATAATTATTGACACTACCATTATTTACTTTGTATAATAAGACTACTATTAAATAAGATCTCTTTTGTTTTACCCGGACAATAAACAAAGAAGATTATGCAAAAAGCAGAAGCTTAGACTTCTGCTTTTTTGTTTAGCATTAGCAATATTAGCTTACCCATCTTACCATCGTTTAATAGGAAGATAAAATTCTAATATTTAATTATTTCCCACAAATTATTAAAACATTCCTATTAACGAAAAAAAGTATTTCAATATAAATTGAAATACTTTTGGCTGCGGGTCAAGGATTTGAACCCTGACGAACTGAGCCAGAGTCAGTCGTGCTGCCATTACACAAACCCGCAACGTCTTCAACAAGAAGTATTTTAGCACGATAAATATATTGTGTCAACACTTTTATTTATATTTTTCGAAAAGTATCTTTATCTTTATCTGCTTTATCTGTTACTATTTAAGCAGTTTACTGTTCTGTATACTGTATTGACAAAGGCTGAATAGTAACGTACCATTATCCACTATTCTACATTTCAACTAATTCTCCTATTGAAAAGAAATATATATATCGTTCACCCACAGGCAAACCTGTTAGCAGCTCCAAAGCTCTAGTGTAATAAGATATCTGAATGCTATATTTCTTTTTTATGCTCTCAATTTCTCCATTTTGAATATAATCTGTTTTATAATCAATCAATACTATTTTATTATTCTCTTCAAAATAGCAGTCAATAACACCCTGCAGCAATATATTATCTTCAGTAATTACATCTGTGTCAACTGTAGGATATAGTTCTTCAAAGGGCAGCTCAATATTAAAAGGAACCTCCCTAAAAAACTTCCCAGACGATAGCATTCTTTGACAAATGGGCGATAACATAAATTCTTTAATTTTGGAAACATTTACGCTCTTTGCTTGCTTATCAGTAATCAGTTCTTTTTTTATCATACTGTCTATTTGATTTTCAATATTATTATCATAAAAATCAAGGTGTTGCATTACAAAGTGCATGGTTGTACCCTTTTCTACTGAGCTAAGTCCTTTTTTCTCCTGTAAAAACAAAGGTTTTTTTATACCTACCGTTTTATTTATTGGAGCATCCTCGCCCTCATTATTTATATTAAAAAATCTCTTTATCTCAGTAACAGATAACTTTGATGGTATATTTGCGAAATTCTGATATTTATAACTCCAATCTAGACGTCTAACAAGCTCTTCTCTACATCTAATGTCTGAAGTATTGTTTTTTAGCCATTCTATAGCATCTGTCTTTATTGTATTGTCTTGCTCCACAATATTAGGTACAGCTACATGCTTTTTATTGTAGAGAAAAATTTTCCATACTGATTGGTCGTTTATTCTAAATTGGCCCAATTCCTTTCCAATACAAGCTGCTTCCCGCAGCTTATCGGAATTGTTATGTCTCATTGCCGAAGGACAAATCCAATCTAAATAATTTTGAGCCTTCAACATATCATGTGCAGGAAATTTTTCAGTTTGGCTTATTGAAACAGAAAGCCATTTGTTTGCAGACCTCTCTAAGTTATTAACCGCACCTGTTAAAATTAGCTTTTCTCTCGCTCTAGTCATTCCAACATATAAAATACGCATTTCTTCAGAAAGAGTTTCTATTTTGAGCTTTTGGGCAATAGCCAATTTAGGTATAGAAGGATATTTTATCCTCTTTTTATAATCAACATAATCAGGCCCAAAGCCTAGCTCTTGATGAAGTAAAATTCCTTTGTACATATCCTGAAAATTAAA
>JAEWZA010000150.1 GCA_023395575.1 Bacillota bacterium | reverse complement strand
GCAGTAGTCCATTTGACTTCAAGCATTTTGATACTTTTTCAAACAATAAACTTAAATCTTTAAACCAAGTAATAGCCCCAATTGTAAAGAAAATAAAGTCAAACTTGTTATAATAGCTTACATCAATGTCAAAAATGTTAGTCGCCACAAAGTCACAGT
The DNA here is from genome assembly GCA_023395575.1 of Bacillota bacterium. Classification (GTDB taxonomy): domain Bacteria; phylum Bacillota; class Clostridia; order Acetivibrionales; family DSM-1351; genus Ruminiclostridium. Next base: position 3,784 of record JAEWZA010000150.1, on the reverse strand, counting down.
TAGTTATGTTTGCTTTTCTCGCTGTCTCCTTTGCTTGTTCAATAATATTTTCAGCGATATCAAAACCAACTCCATAGCTGGGATTTAACTGCATAATGGACAATAATTCACGACCATTGTTGCAACAGAACTGTGCAATTGTTTTTCCCTTAAAATCAATTTTTTCAATTTCACTAACAACATCAGCATTTAGAAAGGGAAGTTTCTCATTCATTAGGATTTTATAGTTATCATCTCCCCAGTTTGTTTGCCTGTTTTCAAATGCTTCTTCCCATGCTTCCTTATTAGTTTTTATATATTCCATCTATATTCCTCCATTAAAATACAAGCTGTAAATGGGTATTTTCATTCCATTTTACTGTAAAACTTTGAATTTAAAAATAAAACTCTTAATAAAATAATCTATCTCACCTAAAATTAAAATCCTAATTGCTCTGCAAAATGATTATTCACAGCTTCCTGTATCATATCTTCCCATGAATTGAAGTTAGAGGTATCTCTTATGAACAAATCTAGGTCATTATCAGAAATTTTTTCGAAATCTTCTTCAGTTTCAAGTTTGAAGCCACTTTTATTTATCATATCATCAAAAGAATTGAAGATTGTATATTTTCTCATAAATTTATCGCTAAACAATACATTAAAATAAACATTATTATTCATTTTGTCAGCAATATCAATTTCGTAAGTGTTATCAGCCTTTTTAGTTAAGCTATTAACTATAACATTAAATTCTTCAATATCACAATCCATATTTCCTCCCAAAACTATAAAATAATATAAATTAAGTATAACACAAAACATACAAAAAACAAACACACGTTCTATTTTTATCTTAATTGCACAACCGAAATCTATTATAACATTTATACATATAAAATTTTATGAAATTCATTGGGTTATCGCACTTTCCTTCTTAACATACCAAGCATTATCACATGATAAACTCCATTCATTCGGACAGTTCATGGAATGAATGACTTAGGCTTCCCATCCTTTTTGCATAGTCGCCAATTTACCCCGCCACTTTTTGCTTCACGCTTTCGCATTTTGGTCTGCTAATCCACCTATGGACCTCTCGGCTTCCACATCTCCTTCAAACACCACCTCACAATGATGCCCTAGATTAGGCTTCCTGTGTTGTACTGTCACTCACAGGGAAGGACTTTCACCTTCGAGAATTCTAATATTTCAAGTCTATATGGGTTGTTTTACCTCGGTATCATTCCCTAGAGACCTTAACATATTAAAATCAAACAGCAAATCACTGTTCGATGTGCGACTGCCTGTCGCACAAAAAGAACTACCCATTTCTGAGTAGTCCCATAAGTTTAATTAATTAACTGAATAATCCTTAATTTTTATTGTCTTACTCTTATATAAATCCTTCCTATTTCATTACCATCTTTATCACTTGCAACTATGTATGTTAACCCCTCACTTATAGCTGTTACTTTACCTTTAGCAGTCACATTTGCAATAGTAGAATAATATGATGACCATGTTACATTAGCATTTGCCAAATCATCAACCGTTAATCTACATTTATCTCCTATGTTCAAATCAACTGCTAGTTGATATTCCAAATCTACAACTAATAAATTAATTGATTCTATATAATCTTCACTTGTACATGTGATTATTGCATTACCTGATTTCAAGGCTTTAACCTTACCGTTTTCATCAACAGTAGCTATCGTGGAATCAGAAGATGTCCATTCCATTTCAGTGTTATCAATTAATTCATTGCTTATACTTAATTGTTTTTCTTCATTTACTTCAAGGACTAATTTCAATAGGTTAGATGGTTGTGGTGTTGTCATCTCTATAACAGATTCATTGTAAGGTAAATACCCCTCTGGAATAACATAATTAAATGGAGTCGCTCCAAAATTTGCCGTTCCTGTACCGCCAGTACTTGAACCAGTTGATATTAATGGATATACTACTCCTAAACTTTTTATATCATTCAAGACTATTCCCTGATAAACTCCATTTTTATGAAATGATACTATTCCGTTATCCATATCCAAGGCGACTCCAACAATATCACCAAAGGTAAAACTACTTCCATATTCACCATTACTCATTAATCCATTAACTGAGTAATAACATCTTATATTCTCATCTATACTATTACCTGTCCAAGTTTTTAAAGCTGCTTCTTTATTTGCTATTCCTACATCTATGCTAGTTCCAGAATCATATTTAACTTCCCAATACCATTTTCCAGTTGAAACACCTTCCGTTGCTCTCACGCCACCATATATAAAAGATGACTGTGTTGCTGTCAGGTTATTATTGCTCAATGCTGTGCCTATACCTTTGTCATTAGGGTTCCATGTGACATTTATTGCTGCTGCAAAACTCACAGAGCAAAATATTACCATCATTACCACAAAAACTACAATAAATCCAATCACCTTGCTAAATCTTTTCATTATTATAACCTCCAATTAATATTTTCTCAAAATTATATACCTATATACATTTAATTGTAAGTCTGATATTTTATGTTATAAAAATATATAATTAGAAGTTTATATGTTCAAATAATTATTCTATGCTGTTGCTTATTATTGTTTTGCAGAATACACAAAACCTCATATAGGATAATATTCTTCCTCGGTTGGAGCTTTATCTACTACATTCCATACTCTTTCAATGCTCCACAATCTCGCATGGTAATAGTGTTTATAACCTATGCTTGGATTGAACCGATTATTTGCTGCCACTAGATATGTCCAGTGCTCAAGAATATAAAAGCAAAAAACCCTGTAACTGTTTTAGTTACAAGGTTCTAATAAAGTTTGGTGCCGAAGGCCGGACTTGAACCCAACAGGGAATGCAGAGGTACTGGTAAAAATATCCTAAAGTCGATTTTACATACCAAACTAAAATTCCGTTTAATTCTATAATATAATCATTTTGTCCTCTTCTTCTTTTTTGGCATTTTCATAATATCAACATTGTCAAAAACTACCACTTTTTCATCAACATACCCTACTGTTGCCTTAAATTTTTTATCATCTGTAGAAATGTCTGAAGAGTCACGAATTTCATCAAAACTATTCCCCCAAATTTCAGATAATGCTTCTGTTATTAGACCCTCAAGAGTATTTAAGTGAAACCAGTGCTTCAATTTAGTATTAAACCTAGGCCAACTTATAAAATGATTAGTTTGATACGTTTGTAAAATTCCTGGTATTCCGCTATTAGTCCAAAAGGCATTCTCTAAAAATTCAACCTTACATGAGTTTTCTCTTTCATATATAAATACAGTTGAGTCAGAGAATACCAAATATGTATCAGAATTTGTTTGATGAATAATCTGCTTCAAATTTTCATAATTAACTGTTCCACTTTTATGATGTGCTATTTTTAACTCTCTTGTTTTTCCTCCACAAGTTCTAATTACAGAAGCACATTCAAATTCTTCATCTTCGCATAATGACAGTTTTGATAATAATTCAGCTTGGTTAGTTGCCCATTCTGCTAACTTACTTTTAGAAATTATAGGAATACCTACATCTCTTGATGCTCTGTCACTACTTCCAATAAAAATTCCAACTAACCCAGTCAGTCCGGATGTTTTAAATCCTCCAACTGTTACTATTCCATTATTTAAAAAATTGCTTTTTCTCCCATGGTCATATTTATATAGAAACGCTCTTCCAACTGTTTTTCCATCCTCATCATTAATAACTGTCATATTTTTAGAAATACTTGATAATAATTGCTTATCTCCTTTTTCTAGTTCGTTAAATTTTGAAGTTCCTACAAT
>JAEWZA010000080.1 GCA_023395575.1 Bacillota bacterium | reverse complement strand
CAATAAAGCTACTTACATTAATATTTTGATAAGAAAGAAATTCTATACTTCTTATATTATTTCTAAATGTACTATTTGTTGCCTTTATAATTCCTCCTGTCGTATTCCAATTATTAGGATACCAAGTAGAAATAGCATTTCTTGAATTTTCGATTATTGCACCGTTTTTCATTTCAACCACGCCCTGATATTGGTCTGTTTGAGGACTATTCTTATTTCCTTCAATATGGATTCCTGACCAAAATTTATTATCTCAATCATTTGTAAGTTTTCCTCCATCTATAATTAATTTTGCTCCAGGCTTAACGAGTATATTAGTACTTTGATCACAATATATAGTTGAAGTAATTGTTAATGTAGCTCCTGGTTCTATTATTATATTACCATAAATATACTTATCTACATTCCATATTGTATTCTCTGTAATATTTCCATTGAATGGAATAATATTTTGATAACATTGAACTTTTTGTAATGCAGCATAAGCATCAACTAATCCATAACCTGCATATTCACACCAAGTTCCATTTGGATGGTTAGGGTCTATACGATAATCATAATTTCCTATTTTCTTTGCAGTTTGTTCAATAATTGTTGCAACTTGTTTTTGTGTAAGGTCAGGATTTTTTGATAATATTAGAGCAGCAATACCTGAAACATAAGGAGCGGCCATAGATGTTCCTGTCATGTAACCTACACTATTATCAAGGAAAGTGGATAAAATCTCTTCACCTGGTGCAACTACATCTAATGCATCTCCAAAATTAGAAAAAAGAGAGACTTCTCCATATCTATTAATGGAGCCAACACATATAATATCAGAATTAGTATTAGCAGGATAACTTACATTTAATGCTTCGTTTCCTGCAGCAAATACAACAATTGAACCTTTATCATTTCTTCCGTGTTGTAAAACAGATGTTATTGCGTCTTCTAATGCAGGGGTGATTGCCAAATTTAATAATGGCATACTCCACGAATTGTTTATTATATCAGCTCCCTTATTCGAAGCCCAATTCATCCCTTCAGCAAATATATAAATCCTATCAGGATCTGCTGTTGAAACTCTTTGAAAATTAACACTCATTAATTTTGATTCTGGTGCAACACCAACAACGTCTAAGTTATTATTCTTACTAGCAGCTATTATTCCTGCAACATGTGTTGCGTGATTCATATCTGTGTTTTCACTAGGGAGAGCTTTATTTGCTCCTAAGTAATAATGATATGATTCATCCGAAATAATATTATTAATTAAATCATTATGATATCTATCTAAATAATTATCAAATACTGCAACTTTTACTCCTTCTCCCTGAGAAATTTGCCATGCATCACAAATATTTATATCAATGTCCGTATTCTGAGTATTATTTAGTCCCCATAAATCGCTGAAATTAGGATCGTTTGTGCAATTTAATTGTATGTCAACCATAAAAGCATGATCTACTGCTTCAAACAATCCTGTTTCATAAAATAAATTTGCTATTTCTAAAGAGGTTGCTTGAGTGTTTTCTTTTAGTGATAACTTATACCATAAAGGCATAAATTTAAATTGAGAAACAATATTTACATTAAATGTGTCTGCGTAAGCCTTCAATAATGAAGTATCACTACCAGCTTTAAGTTTCACATAAAATAAGTGAGAAGTTCCTATTGAAATAGTATCACTTATAAAAAAATAAGGAGAAACAGCAATAATATTATTATTTTGCTTTAATTTTATTTTTTCCAAATTATAAATTGAGTCATTAGGAATCGTCATAAAATCAATCTTTCCAAATTTCGAAGGAAATCCATTAGAACTATCGGATAATAACTCAAAATCTTTGAAATTAGAAGATAAAATTGAAGATTTATTAATATCATATTTTGTAGTAATATTAATTTTACTTTTATCTAAAGTTACATATTTTTTTACCCCTTTATAGTAGTAATAATAATTACTATCATTTTCTTGCTGACCTATTGTCGTAAGCCAGCAGATAGTAGCGAACGCTAAAAGAATAATATTTTTCATAGTTGAAGTACTTTCTAGTTAATTAAAAAATTATTCTGCAGTTAGTTTTACCCTTTCTGCAATAAAACAAAAACAATTAAGTTTTATCATCAATTACTTGAAAATGTTATCTGGCTAATTTTCTTAATGGTTTTAGCCATTACTATATTTAAAAGAAACCTTCTTGTCTTGGTTTAATGATTAATTACTATGATTACTTCCTTTTCCCTTTGAAAAACGAATATAATCCTAATTGTTTAATCAAATAATTTAATGATATTTTTCTTGTTATTTTTGTTTCTGAAATTGAAATATTAGAATTAGGAAGAAAAAGAATAGACAGGATTAGATTTATACTTTGAAAGAGGTTCAAAGCAAAGGAAGGTCTATTTATATGGGCATTGTTGCTAATCATTTGAGTTATTTTCCTAATAATTACGCGACAAATATACAACTTTATTTCAATCTACCAAATTATTTGAGAAATATCTCCCCCACTACCTCCCATCCTTAATCCAACTTAGAAGCATTGCAAAGGCTTGGTTGGTTGTTCTGTTTATGAAGTTTTCTCTGCTTGAATAGAAATTAAACTGTTTGGAATGGCATTCTCCTTTTGCATTTGCAACAGCAATCCATACTGTTCCTACTGGTTTTTCATCACTTCCTCCACTTGGTCCTGCAATTCCTGTTGTTGAAACACAATAGTCTGTATTAAGTTTCTTGACTCCCTGTAAAGCCATTTGCTCCGCTACTTCCTTGCTTACTGCTCCCTGATTTTGGATTGACTCTTCTTTAACTCCCAAAAGTTCTGTCTTTACTTGATTGGCATAAGATACAATTGAGCCTTTATAATACTCAGAAGAGCCTGCATGAAGTGTAATTGTGTGGGCAATATTTCCTCCTGTGCAGCTTTCAACTGTTGAAAGGGTTTTGTTTTTTTCTAATAGTAGTTTGCTGACAAGAACACTTAAATCGCCTTCATCAAATCCTATAAAATAGTCTTTAAT
>JAEWZA010000061.1 GCA_023395575.1 Bacillota bacterium | reverse complement strand
AATATACAGAATATGCCAAGAAGCTCTCACAAATTCTATTAAACATGGTAAAGCATCCGAGGCAAGCATAATACTAAAATTCTCAGATAATAGCATAAAGCTCTTTATTTTTGATAATGGTGTTGGGTGCAAAGAACTGTCTATCGGTAAGGGTTTTGGTCTACAAGGCATGCAACAACGAATAAATTCTCTTAATGGTAATATTAAATTTGGTTCAGATGGTGAAAAGGGCTTTAACATTCATGTTGAAATACCACTATTGAAAGAGGAGGAAAATATAAATGATAAAAGTTCTGTTAGCTGATGATCAATTACTCTTTAGAGAGGGAATTAAAAGAATCCTTGAACATGATAAAGAAATTAAAGTTGTGGGATGTGCTGAGAATGGTAAGGAGGCACTTAAACTATGTGAACAGTTCTCTCCAGATGTTGTTTTAATGGATATCGAAATGCCTGGTTGTGACGGAGTAGAGGGAACAAGATTAATTAAATCTAAATGTAAGCGTACAAAAGTGGTCATACTCACGGTATTCAACGATGATGAAAAAATACAAAATGCACTAAATTCTGGGGCTGATGGTTATATGCTAAAGGATATAAATCAAGAGAAGTTACTCTTAACGGTAAAAAGCGTAGCAGCTGGTCTAGGCGTTATGCATAAAGATACATATAGTAATATTATAAAAAAGGTTAATTCTCATGCAAAGATATCAATTCTTGAAAATAAGGGTTTAAAGTTAGACTTATCCAATAGAGAATTAAGTGTAATCAAGCTTATTGTTGAAGGAAAAAGTAACAGTGAAATAGCTAACATCATTTATCTTACAGAAGGAAGCGTCCGAAATATAATTTCCGGAATTCTAAAAAAACTTAACCTTAAAGATAGAACTCAACTAGCAATTTTAGCTGTAAAAAACGGTATCGTATAAAGCCTAAAGTTTTTTTGAAAATCCTGAATTCATTTTGTTACCTCAATACAGTTATTTTATTCATCATATTTACGTAAACAGCATTATTCAATACTGATATGAAATGTGTTTCTATATCAGTATTGAATTTCTAGCTAAAAAGCCTATCAAACCTTAATAACCCGACCTGTTTTTCTAGGGTGGGCCTTAGGATACTCAGCATCGTAATATCCTAATATACAATTTGCAATTCCAATATAGCTGTCTCTTATTCCCCACTCCTTTAAAAGCTCTCGTCCCTCTTCACTTTCAAACATTTCCCTTGCTCTGTGAATCCAGCAGGAGTTCACTCCCAAAGCATAGGCTGCATTCATAAGATTGCCCATTACAAGGCTACCGTTCTCCACACAAGTTATTCTTTCACTGTCTGCTAACACTACAATTACGGTAGGCGCACCATAAAATGGATCTGAGTCAGGTGCCCCGGTAAATTTTGAATTGAGCTTTGATAGTCTTTGAACCATTTCTTTATTCTGAACTGCTACCATTATTGCCGATTGAGTTCCCATACCACTCGGAGCATACTCTCCTGCTTCTAATATTTGGTTAAGCTGTTCTTCACTAATCTGCTGAGCTTTGAATCTGCGAACACTTCTTCTCTCCTTCAAAACTTTAAGTGTTTCACTCATACTTACATTCCCCCCTATTTTGAAAAGTTATTATTTTATTATTAAGTTACCCTAATTATAACAACTCTTATAGCTCTATTTAACCATCTAAGCTCCTACAATTGGCTTAAAAGTCATATTAAACTCGAACCTTTGAGCATCAAACCTGTACTTTTTCGCAAGCTCTGGTCCACAGCTGTTTGAACCTATTCCACTCTGTGTATAGTCAAGACAAAGGACAGTGTAGTCACTTTCCTCCAGCTCGAAATTGTGTTTCTTCGCCTCCAACTCCTCCTGTGTATAGTGCGAAACATTAAAACTAAAGGTCTCGTTATTTGTAGCCGCTAAGCCCACCCCTTCATCCGAAAGCAGTTTTACATAATGGCAATTCCAGTGACTTCCATTCTCCTGTGGTCTAATGTAGTCCTCATGCATATCCTTTACTTTTGCCCTAAATTCCCCTAGATATGAGGCCCTATGCTTGTCTGCATAGCTTTCATAAGGGCCGTATCCGAAGTATTCTACATTGTTAATTTCCTTGGGAAGAAAGAAACGGAGTCCAAACCTAGGTAGGAAAGGCATTTCCATATTTTTTTCAACCTGTAAATTAAAAGCCACTGTACCAGTATCTCCAATTAGCCATTGAGCGCTTATATTGAGTATCCTCTGAATATGAACAGCCGTTATTGATAAATCGCTTACAATTCGTATGCTGCTTCCCAATTGAGAAACCGTTGTTGAGTATGCTCTTGAAATAGTTCTATCATATCCGCATGCTTTCCACCTCTCGCACATAATCTTATCGTTATCTGTTGGTGCTCTCCAAATGTTATAGTTCATTGGCTTTGATAATATTATCTCATTGTTGAATACAATTTGGTCAAATACACCTGTATTTTTATTATATGTGTATTTAAAATTTTGACCAGTAACAAAAACATTCCGATCATTTTCTTTAATATTTAAAGTGTTCTGTTCTGAATTTATTGGTTTATTGCTATCAAATACTCCTTGATTTGCCCCTAATTCAGTTCCTTCTACATTTGAACCAATTTGTGCTATCATGTCCTTTTTAATTATACTATCAATTTTGCTGCTAGTATCATATCTCTTTTCCACAGACACTTCAATCTGGTCAAACCCCAAAACATGCCCCTTTTTAGTAAATTCCATATCATTTTTCTGGATGTAATTGAATTTAATATAGCAATTCCCTTCATTTATCTTATCTATATTAAGATAAATAACTTTATCTTTGTGGGGCTTTACATTTAATATGCTGCTATCTTCTATAACACCATCATATATTACACGTCCGTCTTTAGTCACCTGATAAGTAATATATAAATAGTCCTTTAAATTATAGAAATCTAACATATTTTTAATAGTAATTTTTCCATCCTTAAAATTGGCTTTAGTTATTCTAACAGGCCTTATAACATTTTTGTACTCTAAAAGTCCAGTATACGGTCTTCTATCAGGATAAACAAGTCCATCTATACAGAAATTCCCATCATTTGGATACTCTCCGAAATCTCCTCCGTAGTAAAACTTTTCTCTACCTTTTTCGCTTTTTCCCATGAAGATGGCATGATCACACCATTCCCAAACAAAACCACCACAAAAGCCATCGTACTTTTCAATTAAATCATAATACTCTTCAATGTCTCCAGGTCCATTTCCCATTGCATGAACAAATTCGCACTGAATAAAAGGCTTGTCCCAGTTATTTTGTTCGAAATAACTGATTATATCTTCACAAGAAGCATACATTCTACTATATAGATCTAAATTGCTGTAATCGCAGGCATATCCAGATGGTGGATATAATGCGCTTTCATAGTGTGTAAGCCTGCTATTATCATAACTTTTTATCCACCTTAGAGCATTTTCAAAATTTCTGCCATATCCCGATTCATTCCCTAGAGACCAAATTATCACACAAGGGCGATTTTTGTCTCTCGTAACACATCGTTGCACCCTATCCAATATAGTTTCCTCGTATAGAGGATTATGAGCCAATAGATGGTATTCACCGCCATCCTTAGTTTCCACATATATTGTTGTAGTCCCATGGGTTTCAATATCTGCCTCATCGATAACATAAAATCCATATTTGTCGCAGAACTCTAAGAAGACTGGCGAGTTTGGATAGTGGCTAGTACGGATTGCATTTATATTATGCTGCTTCATTATCATCAGGTCTAAAAGCATATCCTCATTAGTAACAGCTGGCCCTGTTACTGGATTACTGTCATGACGATTTACTCCCTTAAACTTCACCTTTTGTCCATTTAAATATACTACTCTATCCACTATTTTAATCTCTCTGATGCCTAGTTTTGTGGAAATTGCTTCATCACCGGAGCTCAAAACCAAAGTATACAGATTTGGTGTTTCTGCATTCCACAATTGGGGATGATTTATTGTAAAATTGATACAATCCCTGTCTGCCTTACCTTTTTGTATTATATTTCTCTCGTTAACATCAAAAAGTATATAATCTACTGATATCTGATTTTTAAAATATTCCAGTTGAATAGATATATCTGCCTGTTTATATTCGTTTTTCAAATCCATTTTAACAAAGAAATCCCTTATATGCTCTTTAGGTCTGAATAGTATATAGACATCTCTAAAAATTCCGGACATTCTAAATTTGTCTTGATCCTCAAAATAACTGCCATCACACCATTTAAGCACTAATACTGCTATAGTATTAGTGCCTTCCTGTACATAATCTGTAATATCAAATTCACTTGTTGCATGTGATACCTGACTATAGCCTACAAAATTGCCATTTATCCAAAGATAGAAACAAGAATCTACTCCTTCAAAATTTAGGTACTTTCTTAAATTATTAAATTTGCTATCAATTTCAAAATGTCTGACGTATACCCCGCACGGGTTCTCTGTTGGTACATATGGAGGGTCATATGGAAACGGATACTTGATATTTGTATACTGATGTTTATCATACCCAAAGTTTTGCCATGCTCCTGGCACAGGTATTTTATTATACCTGGACAAATCAAATCCAGGTTCATAAAACTTTTCTGTAACATCATAAATACTATTAAAATATTCAAAATTCCAATAGCCATTTAGCAGATGAAATCGCCCTGAGCATGTCCTGTCTTCTGATAAAGCTTCATCAACATTAGAATACGGGACAAAATATGCTCTGTTATCCATAGTATTTACATGAAGTATTTTGGGATTCTCAAAAAACTTTTCTACTATCATATAACCCTCCCGCGCCATATACAGGCATAATTTTATTATTAAACAATTGTGAACTATTCATGTTTTATTGACAACTTTTCATTGGAGTAATCATTTTCAAGCAAATATCTTTAACTAAGTATCTTATTTCTCAAAATTGTACTCCCGTATAAGTAATAAGCAATAAGTAGTTTACCTGCGAACTCAGTGCAAATAAATTAGCACAACAAGTTTAAATTATTTATTACCAATAATATATTATTTATGTAAATAATTCAATAGTATTGAAAAATAACCCTTTTATGTATAATAAAAATCTAACTTTTAGTATAATAATGCAGCAAACTAAGCAAGTATTTGCTTCTAAAATAAGAACCTTAAACATTCATTTATTGCAAATTCCTCCTTTAGCAAAGTGCCTCAACAATCACTTATAGAATAACTACTTCCTCCTTTGCTGAAACACTTTATGTTTATTCTGCACCCCTTTATATGGGAAAAGTTAATGACCTCTTCAATTCCCAAAAACAGAAAATTATCTGTTTGAAATTTTATAGTATTCAAATTCAGCTCGGTATTATCAATGCTATTCTAACATGTTTAGCATATAAATTCTTTATCCAAAAAAAAATAAACCCTAATGTTTACACATTTAGGGTTATTTTTTGCTGTTCATTATTTAGTTCAAAGGTTACATTTTCACCTTTATAGGTTAATTCATATTCGCCGAAATATCCTTTAAGCTCTATAAATCCATTTTCGTCAGTAATAAAACTCTGTTTATTTAGCCACCACTCATTCTTCACTAAGTTATATATTTCATTATATACTGGTTTTACTCTATTCTCCTTTGTTATGAAGCCTGAGGGGGCACCTAGCCATGCTCCATCTGCAAAATCCCACCAGATTATTGATTCGACTAGAGGATGAGCAAAAAGTGTCTTGTAATGCATTGCTGCTTCTCTTGCCTGTCTCTCTTCACCATCTTGCGTTGTGGGCCATTCAGGTAATTGATAATCATTAAGGTCTTCAATTTCTGGTGGCATTATATGCCCAGACACTAATGTATTCTCAGTAAAATGTATTGGCAACTTGAAACGGGAAAATCTCTCAAGAACCTTTTCTGTCTTTTCTATGCCCCAGTAGCCTTGATGCATATGTGACTGAATACCAATAACATCAATAGGGACATCCGCTTCAAGAAGACTTTCAATTGTCCTAGCATATTCTTCCGAAGTATTAAAATCATTTATAAGAAGAACAGCATTAGGGTTGGATTCCTTTGTTGCCCTAAACACCTCACGGACAAGCTCTATCGCGCCCTTTTCATTGCATATACGTGTAATTCCATTATCGTATTTATCAAATATAGGCATAATTACAACTTCATTTATTACATCCCACATATCAATTAGTCCAGCAAAATCTGTTACATCTCTGTATATGCGGTTAAGTTGTTCCTTCATAATATCGGCATTATTTAATTCAAGCAGCCATGGTGGAGCCAAGGTGTGCCAGCACAATGGATGACCCTTTATCACCAATCCTTTTGATTCCCACCACTTTGCTGCCTTTTTGAGTTTTTCCGTTTTAGGCTGCCCCTTTATCGGTTCAAAATTTGCCCAATAAAAAGGCAGAGTTACGGAGTTAAATAAATTTATAAACTTATTGTAACGATCTTCAAAAAATTCATTTTCAGAATCCTTAAATTCGTTATTTGTATACATTATTGATGTAAATTCACTACATCCAAAAAGAAACTTATGCTTTTTCTGACATATATCAACTTGCTGATTGCTCAAAGGAACTCCGTTCTTGCATTCAACCTTTAATAGTTTTGTACCTATTCTATGTGCATATTTGCCCAAAGTCGTTTCTCCTATTTATAGAAAAATTTATTCTTTAACGCTTCCAACATTTAATCCAACAATAAAGTGCTTCTGAAGGAATGGATATACCACAATTATTGGCATTGCAGCAACAATAGTTATTGCTGCCCTTATGGAAAGTGGCGTAACCAAACCTGATGCAGACTGCGAACTTGCACCAACACCAGCTGCCATAGCTGGATTAGCATTTGCATTTGAAGTAGATGATAGTAATTTCATCAATTCATATTGTAAAGTACTTAATTCTTGCTTTGATGAGCAATATATAAATGTATCAAACCATGTATTCCATGAACCAACAGCTACGAATAAAGCTATTGTCGCAAGAACAGGCTTGCATAGAGGGAATATTACTTTAAGGAATATTCTAAAATCTCCTGCACCATCAATTCTTGCTGATTCAACTAAACTTTCAGGTATACTGAGAATATAAGTCCTTATAACAATCATATTAAATGCTGATATAAGTGTAGGTATTACATATACCCAGAAACTATTAAGTAATCCTAATCCCTTTATCAAGAAGTAGTTAGGTATAAGTCCTGCATTAAAGTACATAGTCAATACACATATAACTGTGATTTGCTTCCTTAAAACAAACTCCTTTCTACTTAAGGTGTAAGATAGCATTGTTGTAAGGAACAAATTTAATACTGTTGATAGTACTGTCCTAGCTATTGAAACAAAAAACGCATCATATACAGTCCCAGAGAAGAAAACAGCCTTGTAATTCTGTAATGAAAAAATTCTTGGCCAGAGATAAATTCCACCTCTGATAGTATCAAGTCCATCATTAAAAGATACTGCTATTGTATTTAAAAAAGGATAAAGAGTAACAACTGCCAACATCAACATAAAAACCGTATTGAAGGTATTGAATACTACATCTCCTATCTTTAGTTGTCTTTGTTTTATATTCATAGCATCACCCTATACAAGCCTTTCTTCGCCTAGTTTTTTAGCTACAAAGTTTGCTGCAAACAATAATATGATACTGATTACACTTCGTATAATTCCTGCTGCTGTCGCTAATGAATAATTAAATTGCTTAATACCATATTTCAAAACATAAATATCAATTGTTTCAGACCAATCAGATATCAACCCATTACCAAGTATGTACTGAATTTCAAAACCAGCATCCATAACACGGCCAATGTTCATTATCAATAATATAATAATTGTAGGTTTAATGCCCGGAAGAGTTACGTTCCACATTTTTCTGAATCTTCCCGCTCCATCCATGTCAGCAGCTTCATATTGTGCAGGATCTATTGCTGCTATAGCCGCTATATAAATAATGGTATTCCAACCAAGTTCTTTCCAAACATTGGTTACTCCAACTATTCCCCAAAAATACTTACCCTCACTCAGCCATAAGACAGGAGAGTCAACAATCCCTAAAGCCAATAAAACTTCATTTATAATTCCGCTTTCTGTAGATAAAGTAGTTGAAACTATACCACAAACAATTATCCATGATAAGAAGTGCGGTAAATAAGATATTGTTTGAATTGTTCTCTTAAAAAATATATTCTTAATTTCATTTAACAGCAATGCTAGCATTATTGCTGTCAAAAAGCTAAGTACAAGATTAATTACGCTCATACTAAGGGTATTTCTAAAAGCCCTTATGAAAGCTTCATCTTTAAATATATATTCAAAATGCTGCAGACCAACCCACTTCTGATCAAAAAATGATTTAGCAGGTTTATAATTCTGGAAAGCCATGAGCCAGCCCCATATTGGTGCATAAGAGAATATTAATATGTATAATAGTAAGGGCACGGACATGAACAACAGCTGTTTTTGATTCTTTATTTGCTTCCACTTACTAGTTTTTAATGATAACTGTATTTGCTCACTTGGTTTTTTGTTGTCATTTAAAGCAGATATATTATTAGCCATACTGCCCTCCAGTCAATCAGAAATAGAATTTCCTTATCTTCTATACGCCTTGATTCAAAATGAAATTTTTCTATGTTTAAAAATTTATACACCGTCAAAAACCAGTTGTGGTTTTTGTGGCTCGAAAATGCACCTTGTTCGTACATACTTTATTTTCGAGCTATTACATTTAGCGGCGTTTCATCGAGGCGGGAGATATTTTCACCATCTTATATCAAAATATGTGCTCTCCACGTATAGATGCAGAAACACTTTGTTGCCTCGTTATAATCATTGGAGCATATTTCCATATGCTCCAATGACTCAAATCAATATAATTGATTAATTACTTCCAGTTTTCTGCTCTCCACTTAAGCTGGTCATTCATTCTATCCAAATAAGCTTGAATGTCACACTTCTGTAGCTCAGCTACATATTCATCCCATACTTTATCAAAATCAGCTGGTTTTGCAAGTATTGCCTTTGGAAGATATTTAGTTCCTGTTTCACCTATCTTTGTGTTAGCCATGCTTGCAGGTGAACCATCTACTAAGTCAATTCCCCATGCTGGATATGATACTCTATTTTCTGGAGGATCATTTAGGAACTGTGTCCAAGTTTCATAACCATATTTCTTCAAGAATTCTTTATCGTAATCTAACAATGATTCATAGAATTCTTTTTTCTGGAAGCCTGGTGTACATGCGTTTCCATTTGAGAATGAACCTTCCATCTTAGGTGCATAATACCATAAATAGTATGCCATGTTCTGAAGTCTCCAAGATTGGTCTTCGTAATCTCTACGTTGTTGTTCATTTCTATAAAATTCTCCGTTTTCATCTACGAAGTAATCTTCTCCTTCAATACCCCAACCTAATATTGTTTGCCATTCTTCAGTCAATAATGTATCAAAGAATTTAATAACTCTTTCAGGATCTTTACAGCTAGTAGTTATAGCAAATCCAGTATTAACATTTAATACAGTTCTATCCTGATAGTAAGGAGTAATGCTCTCATCAAATGTTATAGCACATGGTGCCCATGTTCTTTCAATTTTGTTCTGCTGCTTAAGTGTTAAATCTGCATTACTAAAGTTCCAGAATTGATCAAATGTACCAAGAACTCTACCACTAGATAATTTAGCCATGTACTGGTCATAATTCATTGTAAATGTTTCTGGGTCAACTAAGCCCTTGTTGTACATGTCGTTAAGCTTCTTGTAGTATCTCTTTGCATAATCTTTATCCCAGAAGAATTCTGCTACATTTGTCTCTGGATCAACAACTACCTGGCCATCATTTGGATATCCCATCAAGTGCTCAGGAGGATTCTTCAAGCAGAAATCTCGCCATCCATCTGATAGTACTTCAAAGCCTATAGTTTTTTGTCCATCTATTTCAGGATACTTAGTTTGATATTTTTCAATCAAATCAAAGTACTGGTCTAATGTCTTAACCTGTGGGTATCCGAATTCAGCTAATACAGCCTTCTGTATCCAGAATGCAGGTCCTTGCCAAATGTTTGTCTGATACTCATTATAGAACACACCGTAATCAGGCATTATGTAGAAATGTCCATCATTTGAATCTCTAACTTTGTTTTTGTATGGCTCATAATGCTTTTGAAGATTTGGAGCATGTTCAGCTATTAAATCTTCAAGTGGAAGTAATGCTCCAGCACCAGTGAACTTAGGATTAGTAAATGTGTCAACTGAAACTACATCTGGATAGTCACCGCCAGCAATCATAACACCTATTTTTTGATCTTTATCACCTACAAGAAATTCAAAATTGCATGTTACACCCAATTTTTCCTGTATTAGCTTATAAATCTTATTGTCTGGCGTAGCTGCCTGACCTGGGTCAGAGATGAAAAAGCTTATTTCGATTGGATCGAGAGAAGCATCTTTTGATTCTGTAGTATTTGCAGCTGTTCCACTGTCTTTTGATTCAGTATTTCCGCCACAGCCAGCCATAACAGAACCCATCATTGCTAGTGCTAAAAACAAACTTACAAGCCTTTTTTTTCCTAACATTTGTCGTCCTCCTTATAATATCTATGTTCAGTATAAACATCAACTATACTGTAATAATATTATCGGCTACAACAAGTTTTTTTTCAATTTGTAAAAATACACATTCACTACCTAAAAAGTTTAGTTGTTATTTTTAAACTTAGTTCTGTATTCACTTGGCTTCATAAAAAAGGTCTTTGTGAACTGTTCTAAGAAATTTCCATATGACGTATATCCTAAATGTTGAGCGATATCATATACCTTTTGGTCTGTACTTCTAACTAATATTTCTGCTTCCTTCATTCTAAGCCTATGCAAATAATCATTAAAGCTGCATCCAAACCATTTACTAATTTGACTACCTAAATATGTGGGATGAATATAGAGTTTGCTGGAAATTTCCTTTATAGTTAGATTTCTCTTATAGTTTTCTTTTATATATTCTTCTACCTTCAACTTATCTGCTAATTTATATCTGTTTTTTACTTCTTGTGCATGCGTGCAAAAATCAATACAGCATTGCTTTATTTTCAATTCCATTTCATTTATAGTTTTTACTCTACTAAAAATCATGCTAATATCCCTCAAGAAAGGTATTTCCTCTATGTTTTCTCCCATTGCTGTCAATATAGATAAAATTTTATAAATAATGCTGTTTATATACATTTCTATCATTTCATAAGCAGTATGTTCATCTTTAAACACACCAAATATTGAATCTATGGCTTTTAAAATTCTGTCTATTTCAATATTTTCAAATGCATTTTGCAGTTCTTCCATATATTCAATATTTTCAAAACTGTAGCTGTGTGAGCTTTCTTCATAATCCTTGTATTGCAGGATACTGCCAGGGATACTGTAAAAACGGTATTCCATTGCTTTTTCAGCTTCCTTCATAGAGCTACTAAGTAGCTTCAATTCTTTAACCTGATTACCTAACGCTATATAAAAACTATTTTTATACACTCCTTTTAATATAGAACATAGGATTTGCGCCAGCTCATAAATTGATACACCACCAGTACTGCCAAGTACAAATCCATTAATGCCCTTGTTTACAAATACAGGATATACAAGCCCACTACTTAATCCCTTTGGCAATAATGAAGCCTTAATTTTATCAAATATTTTAAATTCAATACAATCGTCTTTTATATAATTATGAATAGCATCGAGACTGGCAAAGGCCCAGGCATTAGTATTCTGAATTATCTCAGGACCAAGCACAGTAGTAATATCCTGCTCGTCAATTTTCCCTTCTAAATATTGCTCAAACAAAACACCGATATCAAACTCCGTACTTACAGAACATATTTTTTTTAACTTCTTACTTTGTTCAATACTTAATAATATATCCAATAGTACTTCTGAAAACTCATCCTTAAAAACAGGTTTTAATATATAATGTTGAACACCAAGCTGCATGGCACTTTTGGCATATTCAAACTGATCATAGCCACTGACAATTATGAATTTAATGTCTGGATCTATTTCATCAGCAACTCTCTTTACAAGCTCTATTCCATTCATTACTGGCATATCTATATCAGTTATAATAAGGTCAGGCCTTATTTCCTTAGCCAGACTTAATGCCTCTTTACCATTAGTACTCTCTCCGCATATAGATACATCAAGATCTTCCCAATCAGCAGCTAATTTTATTGCTTCTATCGCCATTGGCTCATCATCGACTATTAAAACCTTGAACATTTACCCCTCCAAATTACTATCTATTAATATGATTGATGTTAAAAATTAAATATTACGACAAATTTTTTCGTATTGTAAAACTAACTTTTGTACCTATTTCTTTCTCACTTTCAATTTCAAATGAAACATCGTCTTCGTAGTAAAGTTTTAGCCTCCTATATACATTTCGAAGTCCTATATTTGAACTTAGCTCTTCTGTACTTGTTACATTGGTAATTAGCTCATTAAGTTTTTCATTATCCATACCTGTTCCATTATCCTCAACACATATTTTAAGGTTATTATCACTTAATTCAGCAATTATCCTTACAATTCCCACTTCAGTTATTGCTTGTATCCCATGCTTACATGCATTTTCAACTAAGGGCTGCAAGCTCATTTTGGGTATCTTAACTCCTAAAAGGCTATCATCTATGTCAATAGAATATTCTATTTTATCACCAAATCTGAACTTTTCGATTTTCAGATACATCTCTGTAAACGAGACTTCCTCCTGTATGGTAACCAAATCATCCTTCCAGCTTAAAAGTCTCCTAAGAGTCTTTGAAAGGTACTTCAGAATATCAATAATCTCTGTATATCCGTTCTTTGTGCTAACAACCAATATAGCATTTAGTGTATTGAAAAGAAAATGGGGATCCATCTGACTCTGTAAAAAGTTAATTTCTGCACGTATTCGCTCTAATTCAAGGTCTTTTTTTTGCAGCTGAAGCTTATAAACATCATTTATCAGCAAATTTATTTTGGAAGCCATTAGATTAAAGCTTCTAATAACTCCCCCTATTTCATCTTGTCCCTCGCTTATTTCAATTAATTCAAACTTCCCATCTGTAAACCTACTCATGTGTTTTGAAAGTTTTTTCAGCCTGTAATTGTAGGAATTAGCCATTATCAAACTGAGAATTGACGAAATAACAACACTGATAAGTACAAAAAGCAATACAAATTTCAATGTTTCTATTACAGACTTCTGCATACGCTCAGCAGTTGAAACGCCTATCAATCTCCATCCCTTCATATACGAGGAATTACTTAATGCTGTTTCAAGTATAATATTATCCTTAACTATGTTTTGACTGTCAAATGTTTGTAATCTGTCTATATCTTCAAAATTATATGAAGAGGAGGAACTACATATAATATTATCCTCCGGATCCAATAGGTATAAATTTAAGAAAGTATTTTCCCTCTTAAAAATATTGTTCAGTTTTTGCATATTAATGTCTATTTTAAGGATTTTTCTTCGCCCATTATTAAATGTTGGGTAATAGTCTAGTTTGTTTAAGACACTTAAATACTGTTCACGCTTTGTAGGCAAGCTTTTTGTATATCCTAAATAGGAATTTAATAGAACAGAGCCCTTGGAACTGTAAAGCTTATCATACCACAAAGTGCTTTCTACCCCTTCGCCTATGTGGTTGTACGTTCCTCCGCTGCTTATTGTCGGATTATCTACAAAAATTTCTATGTTGCTCATATAATCATAAGCAGATGTATATACATTCAGCCTATTTCTAAGCTGGCTATCATAAACCTCAAAATATTCCTCACCATTCAAAAAGTTTCTATCAAGAATATTATGCAAGGTTCTATCTGACGATATGGAATGACTTGCTGCAATACAACCATCAAACATTGTCACAATGTCAACTCTGGTTCTTTCTAATGATATTTTATAGGTATTTTCCTCTTTTTCTTGTATAATATTAGAAAACTTATCTACAAAAGAGATGTTGATAACAATTATCGGAATGAGGAGACAAACAATATATATTATTAAAAATTTAAATTTTAACGGAATATCATTTACTCTATACCTAAATTTCCTATTATTAAACATCCAAAATTCCTCTCATAAATAAATAGTTAGTTACTTGACTTAAACGACGTAGGTGAAGTATTCGTAGTAGTTTTAAACTTCTGTAAAAAATATTTAGGATCTTTATATCCAACAACTTTTGATATTTCTACAACCTTCATATTAGTCTGTCTGAGAAGTTTTTTAGCTTCTTCAATACGCACATAATTCAAGTAGTCATTGAATTGCATACCAGTGGTTTTTTTAAATAATTGACCAAGATATACAGGATTCATATAAAATAAGCTAGCCACTTTTTTTAATTTAATATCTTGGTGATAATGTTCATTAATATAGTTCTTAATTTCATAAATAATATATTGAGAATCATTTTTCTTTAAATTTTCTATATAGTTAGCAGCATAATAACATCTTTCCAAAAATGCTTCCGATAATCTAATAAACGAAGGATAACCCAAGAAATTATCAAACTCCAATACCATTTGTAGAGTATCTTTTGAAACTCCATCAAATTCCTGAATAACCTTTACTAATTCCAACAAAAAATTATTTAAATAAGCCACTATAATCTCAGGGGCACTTTGCATTTTGTAGAATTGGTCAAATATCAATTGCACATCCTCTTTAATTAGACTGCAATCATTTGTTCTTATATGACACAATAAATTATTAAATTCAGGAGTATATACTTGATAATTTAATTTTCTATCCCTAACATCATCATAATTAATAATACTGCTCTCTCCAAGATAAAATTTAAAATTAATTGCAGAAGAAACCTGTCTGTGTAATTCAAATAATGTATTTATTTCATATGCTGCATTGCTATAAGCTGAGGATACACATGCCCCTGTTATAGTCTCTAGTTTCTTTTGAAGAGAAGTTACAAAGGCTTCAAACTCATCATAATAGGGCATATTCTCACTTAAAATAATGCACAGTCTGTCTTCAGTATCTTCAAAAATACTATATTGAAATTCTGTTCCCAGTTCAGATTGCAATATTTCTATGATTTCATTTCTTTTTATTTCTAAATTTATCTTTCCTGTCTTCCTTGCCAAACCATTCAGGCTCTCTATATAGAACATAACACATCTAAACTCTTGCCCTTCATTAAGGTTTAACAGCATTCTTGTCCTATCAATAAGAGTGGCCTTATTCTCTCCATCTATCAATCTCTGCAAGCTTTGGTTTGTTATAAATGTCAGCTGCTTATTAATATTTTCAGCCTTTCTACGGTCTACTAATATTTCTGTTGATAGCTTAGAAACCACTTCCTTGAGTTCGTCATCATCTAGAGGCTTTAATAAATAGTTTTTTATCTTATACATCATCGCTTGCTTTGCATAACTAAAATCGTCGTAACCACTGAGTATGACAATTTTAGCTGTTGAGTGCAATTTTTCATAAGCCAGCCTAATTAGTTCTAAACCATCCATTTTAGGCATACGTATGTCAGTAATTATAAGGTCAGGATTGCTCATTTTTATTATTTCCAGCGCATCCTCTCCATTTGTAGCCTCGCCGCATATTTTAAAACCATATGCTTTCCAATCTATCATAACCTTAAGCCCCTCAAGCATGTAAGGCTCATCATCTACAAGAAGTACCTTAAGCATCAATTACACCCCCTCTAACACCCATATTTTAAGTATTAAAGCTTATTATAAAACTTATATATAATATATTTTTTGATAACAATTATTTAGAACATATATCCAACTTATGAAGTCAAATTATTGGCTTTAGCCATAATTGATTTTGAAACTACCATCACACAAGATTCTTCAATATAATAATGTTTACATTTTAATGGTAAGCATATATTTCTACTATTTATATCATTATTTGTAGTATAGCATACATCTGAAAATAAAGTTATTCCCTTTCTATACATTTCACACAATTTTATTTTGGTATTCAAGGGTTATTGCACCTATATTGTCCTTATGTAACAGAAATTCCAATTTTCATATTATATATGGATTTAACTTTCGCAATTAAATTCACAAACCATTGATAATTCTCCTAACCAATAGAATATAGAATTTTTTATGTGAAAATTAATTAAGCATTTCGATTCAGTAGTTGTTTTCACAAAATCCATAAAAAGAGATTGTCACATATATAATGACAATCTCTTTTAACTCATCCAACAAATAATAATTAATTTTATTTTAAATTAATTTATTATATTCAAATTAAACTCTAACAACACCAGTTTTTCTAGCTGCTTCAGCTACTGCTGCTGCAACCTCTTTTGCTACTCTAGGATCAAATGGAGCTGGAATTACATATTCTGCATTTCTTTCAGCATCACTTACAAGTCCTGCTATAGCATAAGCAGCAGCTATTTTCATTTCATCATTTATCTCACGAGCTCCAACATCAAAAGTTCCTCTAAAAATACCAGGGAACGCAAGAACGTTGTTAACCTGATTTGGATAGTCTGAACGACCTGTTCCAACAACAGCAGCACCTGCTTCAAGTGCTTCCTCAGGCATGATTTCAGGAGTTGGGTTAGCTTGAGCAAATATAATTGGATCCTTTGCCATTGACTGAACCATTTCCTTTGTAACTGTGCCTGCAGCTGAAACGCCTATAAATACATCAGCTCCAACCATAACATCCTTTAATAATCCTCTTTTGCCTTCAAGGTTAGTAATCTTAGCCATTTCAGCTTTAATTGGATTTAGATTGTCTCTACCTTCATAGATAACACCTTTTGTGTCACAGAGAACAACTTTTCTAAGTCCCATTGAGAAGAGAAGCTTTGTAATAGCTATTGCAGCCGCACCTGCACCATTTACAACTATAGAAATATCTTCCATATTCTTTCCAACAACCTTTAAAGCATTGATAAGACCTGCAGCAGTAACTATTGCAGTTCCGTGTTGGTCATCGTGGAATATTGGAATATTAGTTTCTTTCTTTAGTCTTTCTTCTATTTCGAAGCATCTTGGAGCTGCAATATCTTCTAGATTTACACCACCAAAGCTTCCTTCTAATAATTTAACAGTATTTACTATTGTATCTACATCTTTTGATTTAATACAGAGAGGAAAAGCATCAACATCACCAAAAGTTTTGAAGAGGCAGCATTTTCCTTCCATAACAGGCATACCTGCTTCTGGACCAATATCTCCAAGACCTAAAACTGCTGTACCATCAGTAATAACAGCAACAAGGTTATGTCTTCTAGTATACTTGTATGAGTTCTCAACATCCTTTTGAATTTCAAGACATGGCTCCGCAACTCCAGGTGAATAAGCTAATGAAAGGTCTCTCTTGTCCTTTAATGGAGCTTTACAAATAACCTCTATCTTTCCAGCCCACTCTTCGTGCGCTTTAAGTGAATCTTCATAAATTGTACCCATTTTTCATTCCTCCAAAAGTTTATATTTAAGATATTCTTTAATCACATATTTGTATTATACACTTTTGTGAAAACTTTCACAACTCATTTATCAAAATTTAAAGCGAAACTTGTACAAGCTTCGCTTTAAATTTACATTTGCTTTAAAAATACATTAGATACTTATATGTTCTTTACTTCATTCAGTACTAGTTTAACTTGATCTACTGAATGTAATAGACCCTTTAACTCATCATCAGTTAAGTCAATTTCTAATATTTTTTCGCAGCCATTTCCGCAAACTATCGCTGGAAGACTAAGAGCCACCTCACTTATACCATAAGGTCCGTTAATAACTGTTCCTACAGGCATTATAGTCTTGTAGTTCTTAAGAAGAGATTCACATATTCTGTTGATAGACAATGCTATACCATAGTATGTTGCTC
This sequence comes from Bacillota bacterium, assembly GCA_023395575.1. Lineage (GTDB taxonomy): Bacteria > Bacillota > Clostridia > Acetivibrionales > DSM-1351 > Ruminiclostridium. Next base: position 31,345 of record JAEWZA010000061.1, on the reverse strand, counting down.
CCTTATTCTTAATAATTACTGCACCTGCAGTCTTAACATCGTTAAGAATCTGTTCTTTGTCAACAGATATATTGGTTTTCGCTACATAATCGTCAAATTTAGTACCAGCAATATGTGTTGCGCTCCATATTGGTAACTGTGAATCACCGTGCTCACCAATAATATATCCATGTACATTCTTAACATCTACATTTAAAATGCCTGCAATATGGTTTCTAAATCTTGAGCTGTCAAGTACTGTACCAGAACCTATTACCTTACTAGCTGGTAAACCTGACCACTTCTGTACCATATAAGTTAAAATATCAACAGGGTTTGATACAACCAATATTACACCCTTATTGTAATGCTTCATAATGTTTGCAGTAATATCCTTCATTATTGAAACATTTTTCTTAGCTAAATCCAAACGAGTTTCGCCTGGCTTTCTATTTGCTCCAGCTGTAACAACAATTACGTCACAGTCTTTACAATCTGAATAATCACCAGAATAAACATTCATTTGCCCAACAAAAGATAACCCATGATTGATGTCCAATGCTTCACCATATGCTTTTTCCTTATTAACATCAATCAAAACCAATTCTGATACTAGGTTGTTAATTGACATTGCAAAAGCTGCTGACGCTCCAACAAATCCACAACCAATTACCGCTACTTTAAAGCCTTTTCCTGCCACAATAATCCCTCCATTTTTCGCAATTGTTAATAGAGTACCACATTACATTTTAAGATACAAATGTTAAAAATACTTTTTTGGAGATACATTTTGTTATTATTCGCCAATTATCAAGAATACATCTTTAATTGTCGCTCGTTCTACTAATTTCGGGTTAATCTTTTAACAATGTATACAAAATATTTAAAAACCACCTTTTAACAAGGCAAATTGGGCTGATTCAATTTATTGTGTTAACTTTTGTTATAATTATTAGTATTCTATTTATTATAAAAAACTATACAAAAAAAAGACGTATACCATCTTTTTTTAATAACATTATCCATATATTTACAAATTAAGTTATGATTTCCCATATCAGAGGTAAAAGTTTTTACATCTGATTAATTTTTATTTCTTTCATATACTATCCTAAGCCCGTTTAGAGTCAATGTAGAATTAACTTCATTTATTACCTGAGATTCTTCGGCAATTAATCTTGCAAAGCCGCCTGTAGCGATAACCTTTACTGTAGTCTCCTTCATTTCATGTTTCATGCGTTTAACAATGTAGTCTATTTTTCCAACATATCCATAAAAAATACCTGATTGCATACTAGCTACAGTATTTTTACCAATAACACTATCAGGTTTAACCAAATCAATTCTAGGCAACATAGCAGCCTTCTGATAAAGAGCCTCTGTGCTTATCTTTATACCGGGGCATATAACATTGCCTAAATACTCGCCCTTTGCAGATACAGCACAAAAGGTAGTAGCTGTTCCCATATCAATAATAATAAGAGGACCACCATAAATTTCGTAGCCAGCTACTGCATTTACTATTTTGTCTACACCTACTTCTTTTGGATTTTGACATCTAATATTAATTCCGGTCTTCGTACCAGGACCAACAATCATAGCATCTAATTTTAAGTACTTTTTTATGGAATGTTCAAGTGTATACAACAAAGAGGGAACAACAGAGGCAACAACAACTGCCTCAATCTCTTCTGCATTTAATTTCCCATATGCAAAAAGATTTAGCATCAACATTCCTAACTCATCAGCACTTCTCTCTCTATCAGTACTAATCCGCCAGTTTGCCAAAAGCTCATTTCCCTCAAATGCACCTAACAAAGTATGTGTATTACCAACATCTATAACTAAAATCATATGACCTCCACAAGCGACAGAACTACAAACCAAGTCTCAAGCTCTTTATCTCTTTTATTTCAAGATCAATTTCTTTTTCTATTCTGGCAATATCATTTGCTATGTCTTCAACAGTCTCTTCTGTCTTTGGTTTTATTGCATTTCTCTGATAATGTTGCCTGTATGTTTCTCTAGTCTCTTTATTATTTTGAGATTCTCTGTGATAATTCTTTTGGTAGTTCTCTCTCGAAGAGTTATCTCGCTGAGTATTTTCTTTTATTGTATTTTCTTTTTGAACGCTATCTCTTGATTGGCTAACACGTGAAGTATTTTCTCTCTTTGGTTCTCTTCTTTGATATTCCTTCTGCTGATTATTATCCCTTTGCTGATTCTCTCTTGGAGGGCGGCTGTTCCTTGTACTACTCTCTTTATGATGAGACTCTCCACTTTTTTGAGTGGAATTAGGTACTTGTGTTTGGCCTGAAGGTACATCATTCTTTGATAAATCATTTTTTTTAGGATATTCACTCTTTCTAACCACTTATATATTCCTCCTAGATTTATAATAATCTTACGCAAACTATTTCCATAAAAATCTTAAAACACTATATTTTAGTAAATCTATATATCAAAACAGTTGAAAACGTCCGTCATATATATCCAAGTAAACCCCTAACTTTAATTTCACCTGAAGATATCTCTCTGACCTCTCCATCATTACATTTAACAATTAGCTTGCCATCTGGGGTTATGGATTGAGCTAAACCAATATATTCAGTCCCCTTAATACTAACTCTAACTTCTTTTCCTATAGTAACAGAATATTTACTCCATATATTTATTATTTCTTTATTTTTCCCTTGTATTAATTTACTGTATATTTGTTCAAATTTGCTCAGAATACTTTCTAATAGCCTTACTCGAGAAACCCATTTTCCTGTATGTATCTTTAGGGATGTAGCTTTATTTTTTATTTCATCGCCGAAAGCATTTTTATCTTGATTAATGTTAATTCCAATACCAACCACTACATAGTTAATATGTTCAGGCTCAGCACTTAGTTCTGTAAGAATTCCACCTAATTTATAATTATTTAATATTATATCATTTGGCCACTTGATTCCGCAAACTATTCCTTGATTCTCAAATATCCCCTCTACAACAGCGACCGCTGCAGCAAGTGTGACAATCTGGATATATTCAGGTTCTAAATTAGGTCTTAGGACAATTGAAAACCATAGTCCCTCACTGCTAGAAGATTCCCAACACCTCCCTACTCTACCTCTTCCCATAGTCTGCTTATCTGCAACTACAATTGTTCCATGCTGACAGCCATCATTTGCAATTTTTTTTGCATAGTTATTAGTAGAGTCTATTTCATGGAAGTGGACTAAGTCACGTCCAATAATCTGACCGTTAGGGATTTGTAATTCCCTGCCATCAAGCAAATCTGGAGTTTCAACAAGAATATATCCTTTTTTTGTTGATGAAACTATATTGTAGCCCTCATTTCTCAATTCATTTATATGCTTCCATATAGCTGTTCTGGAGACATCAAATAACTGGCTCAGTTCTTCACCTGACATATATTCCTTTTTCTGCTTTAGCTTTTCTAAAATCAGATTTTTCAAATTAACCTCCATACCTACTTTTGGGCATATAAATTGGTAAAAAGACCTCTTAAAATTTTTTAAATTAAGGACAAAGAATACTTATATCTGGCTTTTTTAAGCAATAAATCCTACCTACCTCATTTTTAAATATAGACATTCCACTACTTTTATTATCTATTTTCTCAAACCTTCCCATATCAGTTAATTTATCAAGCAGCAAATAAAGCAATGAATCATCAATATCTGAGTAATTATCTCTAAGTTCCTGTAATATGTTGTTTATGTATAGTTCTTCACAATTAGTATATATAATTGGTGAATCCATCCTTTTATCAAGGACATATGCCTCGTCTGGCAAAATAGTAGTGGTAATAAGACACTCTGGAAGTCTATATGTTCCAAACATATATTTCTCTATTGGAACTATTGTCTTGTAGTATAGGTCTATATCTTGACTCTTAGCAGTCTCGTATATGAATCTATCTGCAACAAAGCATTTTTCACTTTTCACCTGAAGTTTTAAACAGCTAAAGGAAGGCGATTTGTATAGTTCAATATCATCCTTTGGATTTAAAAGTGCTGAGAAGCATTTCTTTGCTTCACCTTCAATTATTACTTCTTTATCATGAGATATAGACAACTTTAGCCCACAGTCGGTTATATTTGAAACATCCTCTGACCTCACGTAATAATAAACCTCTGGCATTTTTACCCCCTAAAACTTAATATGCCGTTTTTCATAACGCATCTTTCCCTATATAAAACTTAATTTTAAGAAACATCTCATAACATTATATTACATTTTATTGTATTGTACCATACTAAAAGTCATTACTGCTAAGCTAACAACAAATTGACTAAAGCCAATTACTATTGGCCTTAGTCAATTTAATTAATAAATCTATACTGAAGATTTATTATATGGTTTAATTCTACTATCTAAGCCAACTTTACATGTATTGAGATTACTTTCTATGATAAGGTCTGTTGTTTCCTGTTCTTTTTTAAATTTCATTATTACTTGGATTGCTGCGTCTAGTTCTTCAAAAAACAGCGCTATCATATCTCCTGGGCGGGCATCTAACATTGCCTTTTCAAGTGCTTCCGTTTCATTTAATACTATCTCTATATTTTCCCGCTTTGCTCCTGCGCTTATAATGCTTGATTCGAGCAGGCCTGCAACCTCTCCTCTTCTACGTCCCCTTAAATCAATATCTTCTTTTATATAAATCTTCTCAAATGCTTTTCCACACAGTTCTCCTACTTCCTTTATATTTGAGTCCAATCTATCTCCAGGCATACCTACAATTCCTACTAATCTCTTGGACTTTAATTTCTGAATAAATTTAATAACAGCATTGTAACCGGCGATATTATGGCTATAATCCAACATTACTCTAAACTGACCCATATCAAAAATATTAAACCTGCCGGGATTCAATTCTACGTCAGGCTGGAAGGTACTTATACCTTTTTTAATAATATCCAATGGAACATTTAATCCTATCAAAGCAGCTACAGCCGCCAAAGAATTTTCAACATTACATTCTATTAGTCCACCTAAGGTTATTGGAATATCCTCTAAATCTATGAGTGGAATTCTCTTTGAATCCTTATTCACCCAAATAAATCCATCCTTTATATATACTCCTATGTTACTGGAATTCTTGCAATGCCTTTTGAATAGTGCATTTGATTTCATCCTGCTGAACATAATTACATTACTTCGTACCCTTTCAAGCATATAGGGAGTCATACTGTCATCGGCATTAAGGACAGCATATCCATCAGGTTTAATAGCTTCGATTACAAGTGCTTTTGTACTGGCAAGCTCCTCTATGGTATTTATTCCATCAATACCAAGATGATCATCACTTATATTAACCAAAACCCCTACATCTGCGACTTCATAACCAAGACCCTTTTTTACAATTCCACCTCTTGCAGTTTCTAATACTGCAGCATCTACAGTCTTGTCTGATAAAACTATCCCTGCACTAGCAGGTCCTGTAGTATCACCCTTCTGAACGCATTTATTCCCAATATATATCCCACTCGTTGAAGTCATTCCAACATTTAGCCCCATTATAGAAAGAGTATGTCTAATAAGCCTGGTTGTAGTAGTTTTTCCATTTGTACCGGTAATGGACACAATAGGAATACTACAACTACTGTCATCAGGATACATCATTCTTAGTATATCCTCTGCCACGTCTATTGGCTCACCCTCACTTGGATGTAGATGCATCCTAAGTCCAGGAGCAGCATTAACCTCAATAATTGCACCCTCACAAATATCTATAGGCCTAGAAATATCCTCTGCTGCAAAATCTATCCCTGCAATTTCTAGATTCATAGCTTTAGCGGCTGCTACAGCATAATGAATATTTTTAGGATGTATTTGTGCCGTGCAGTTCTTTGCTGTTCCCCCAGTACTTATATTTCCATTCTGCCTTAACCGAATAACCTGTCCAGGTTCTAAAATGCTCTCCGTTGTTAGTCCTTGAGCCTTAAGATAATTTATAGTTATTTCATCTAGCTCAATATAGGTCAACGGACGCTCATGATCTTCTCCTCTAAGCGGATTCATATTTTCTAGTTTAACCAGTTCCGAAATTGTTCTGACACCATCACCAATTACTTCAGGCGGTCTTCTCTCAGCGACAGCACAAACTCTGTCTCCTACAACTAAAACGCGATAGTCCTTTCCGTACACATATTTTTCTATAATAATTTTTCGAGAATATTTTTTTGCTTCACAAATTGCATCATTTATTTGATTTACCGACGTAATATTTACAGTAACGCCCTTGCCTTGATTTGAGTCAACAGGTTTGATTACCACTGGAAATCCAATATTTTGGACAGCTTCCACTGCTTCTTCCGTACTATTTACTATTAATCCATCTGGGACAGGTATATTGTTATCCATCAATATTTTTTTAGTAAGTTGCTTGTCAGATACTATATCAACAGCAATACAGCTTGTACTGTCTGGAAGAGATGCTTGAATTGTTCTGCTGTTTTTACCATGTCCCAATTTTAAAATACTCCCCGTTCCAACTCTGCTGGCAGGTATATTTCTTCTTTTTGCTGCCTCATATATAGCCTTTGTACTAGGTCCCATATCAGTTTCTGCTGATATTTTCTTTAGATTTTTAAGTATTTTATCAATGTCAATAGCTTTGTTCTCTGCAAAGGCTTTAACTATTTCAATAACTCTTTTTCCACATTCAACAGAAAAGGCTTCATTAGCGTATTCATATATAATTATATATTTTGCCGAAGTCCCTATCTGTCTTGTTTTCCCATACCGTACAGGATAACCTAATTTATTGTGAAGCTCAATTATCAAATGCTCTGCAACATGACCTATATAAGTACCCTCTATTAGTCTTTCTCCGAAACCCCCAGCATATCCCAATCCACAAGTATGCTCAGAAATTTCGGGAAAATGCTCAAGCAGTTTCTTGTTAAAACCGGGTATCTCTCTTGTTGGTCCAGCCTCAAAAATCCCAATATCAACCACCATACGAATTACTGGTCTATGACTATATATGTTTTTACCTTGAAAGCAATAAATGCTTTGAATTTGCACTGAAAAGACCTCCTAAGTCTAGATGAAAATTAGTTTATACCGCCAAGCTTCAACATGATATTTTTCGATTATAGAGAAATCTCATAACATTAGCGGTATGTAAGCGAGGTATATATACTCTAACCGCATGAAAACAAAAGTGCTACCCGCCACTTATTGAAATAAGGGATGTTTTCTTACCTCGTTATACTACCGTTCTGCTAATTAAATCATAGCCAAAACCATGTGGCAAGACGTGTATTGTTACATTTGACAATGCTATCATCTCTTCTGGATTAAGCTCTGATACATTTGATTTTTTTATGGAAGTACCATCTATAACTGTCACGCAATTTGTTCCAACCACCTCAAAGGAAGCGTTAGCATGAACTTTAATTGCCGTATCCTCGTCTATTCCCAAACCCAATATCGATGGATTTTGAGCAACTCCCACAAGCAATCTACCCAATCTTCCTCTCTGCTCGAAATGCTGATCAATTATCACCTGATTCAAAAATCCCAACCCTGGTGACATTCCTAATGTACATTTTCTTGCGGCGGAATTACTATTCCCATCCACAATCATTGTACTGCTCATGGCTGATGCCCCTGCACTTGTACCTATAATAGGAATCCCACGCATATAAATATCTAATAGAGACTTATATGTTTTTGTTCCACCTAATATACTAGTAATTCGTAGTTGATCTCCGCCAGTAAAAAAAACACCTGCTGCACTTGATAATCTTTGTACCACAGAGTCTTCATTGGCATCATCCCTACTATCAATGTTCAGAATATCTATATTCTCTACTCCCAATCGTGTGAAAACCTCTCTGTATTCTTCTCCTACTTCTTGAGGCTTCTGTGTTGCTGTGGTTAAAACAATTATTTTAGCATTAGTACCTCCGCACATATCAATTGCATGTTTTAAAACTGAGCTTTGTCCCCATTTATCCTCTGCTCCCCCTATTATTAATAGGTTTCCGTTAACCATATCACTCATTATTTCCCTCCAGTATATCCAGAGTAATACTTATTGCTATTCATATATAATTAAATTCTTGGCACAATTCTAGTATTCAAAGCTAGTCCAACTCCCATAAGAACAATTGCAGATACAACAAGATAAATTCCAATCCTGCTTCTGCTATTTTTGGTAGCAAGAATACCACAAATCACACCTAACATACCAAAGACAAATGGATATAAGAATAGTGCTAAAAAAGCCGATACCCACCCAGCAATAAGTAATAATACTTTTCTTATACTTTCACTTGCACTTAAACCTAAAATATTCTGAATATTATTCATACTAACCTCCCACGTCTCATTTAGAATTAAAATTATAGTAAAGCATCGTGGCGGTACGCAGTATTTCTTACACTGCCATTCCCCTTTTCCAAGCTAACCTCCATTTCACTGATACTGCCAGAGACAAAATAGTTAAATAAAAGTGTATGGTCATTGCTTGATTTCTCAAATCTACAAAAAGCTTCTCGCAGCTTTTTGATATTCAAAGAGAACGATGAGTGCACGAAATGTGAGCTTCGTAATTTCAAGCTAACTTCCCACTCGACAGCTGATAAAACCACTTGTTATTTTTGATATTCAAAAATAACTAAACTTTACAAAAGTTTGTTACCCTACCATAGCGTATTATTTACAAATAATAATGTTAATATTCAACTTTTCATAGCATTAGAAATTAGTTATAATATTTAATATAAATATCCAATATTACCATAAATGATTTGTTGATATTATTTTGAACTTCTCTATATGGCCACAAAATGCTGTTATCTAAAATGTAATTACGCATTTTAAATAAAAACAAGTAAAATAAAAGTTAGCCATAAAAATTAATCAGATAATTACTAAAAGGCGGGTATTATGAATAACAATATTGAAAAATTACGAAATATAACCGACATTCTTCTTAGACCAAATGATGATTACAGTGAGTTAACAAAAGCAATAGACGATTTATATTTATTGTTTTTAAACACCTCGGGGCTAGAGGCAGATAACGATAGGAATAGAGAGGATGTCTATCTATCAAAAGGGAAAGCAATCGGAACTACATGGGCTGCAATGTGTGTGAAAGAGATAATGAGAACGAAGTATTTTTTAAGAGGACTATATTTCGGAATAAAAGCAGCACAAAAAAAGTTTCCTAACACTCGTATTCATATATTGTATGCAGGTACAGGTCCATTTGCAACATTGGCTATACCTATGACAACGGTTTTTACAAGTGATGAAATCAGTTTTACTTTTCTTGAAATAAACCCCACAAGTATTCAGCTTCTTAAAAGAAACATTAATGCCTTTGATGCTCAAGGCTATGTAAATAGTATCATCCAGTGTGATGCTACTAAGTATCGAGCTGATAATATTAAGCCAATACATATTGTTTTAACTGAAACAATGCAAAATGCATTACAAAAGGAACCACAGGTTTCAATAGCTATCAACCTTGTTTCGCAAATGTTACCAGAAGGAATCTTAATTCCTCAAAACGTAAAAATTGATGCAGCATTAATGAGCCCCAAAAAAGTTTCTGAAAGAATGTTGAACCCTAACTTTGGCAATCAAAAGTACTACCATACTTTACAAACGGTTTTTGAGCTAAATAAATCAACAATTTCTTCTCAATCTATTGAGAACATATCAAATAAAAGCTCATACGCATTCCCTGATGTTGTGGTAGAACTTCCGTCAGATTTAGATTGTGAATATTATGATTTGAGTTTATTAACATTTATTCAGGTTTTTGAGGATATAGAATTGACAAACTACCAATGTTCTTTAACCATGCCAAAAAGGCTTATGTTCATAAACAAAGAAACTGTTCCTTCAAATAAGATTAGCTTTCAATACATAATTAGTGATAAGCCAGGACTCCAGCATAGCTTCTTATAATAGTACAGTTGGCAAAACAGGCTCCATCTAAGCAGGCAGTCATAAAATGACATATCCCCTTAAATGAAGCCCATAATTAATCTTAATATTTATTTACTATTACTTTAATTTACCTAGAGCTTATTTAAGCTCTTCTCTAATAATTCTTCCCATTTCTTTTGTTCCAACAACAGTAGTTCCAGCTGATGCAATGTCACCTGTTCTATAGCCTTTGTCTAGTACGCTAACTACTGCTTTTTCTATAGCATCAGCTTCCTCAGATAAATCAAGAGAATATCTGAGCATCATTGCAACAGAAAGTATAGTAGCTATTGGGTTTGCTTTATCCTGTCCTGCAATATCCGGTGCTGAGCCATGTATTGGTTCATATAATCCAAGCTTAGTAGCTCCAAGGCTAGCTGATGGCAGCATTCCAATAGAACCTGTAATCATAGAAGCCTCATCAGACAATATATCTCCAAATATATTGCTTGTTAGCACTACATCAAACTGTGCTGGATTTCTAACAAGCTGCATAGCTGCATTGTCCACATACATGTGGCTTAGAGCTACCTCAGGATAATCCTTTGCAACCTCTTCTACCACCTGTCTCCAGAATCTTGAGCTTTCTAATACATTTGCTTTATCAACTGACATTAGCTTTTTACCACGCTTCATAGCTGTTTCAAAGCCGACTTTAGCAATTCTCTCAACTTCAGTTCTATTATACATTTCAGTATCAAAAGCAGCTTCTACACCTTCTGTCTCAAGTCTGCCTCTTTTGCCGAAATAAATTCCACCAGTCAGCTCACGAATAACCATTATGTCAATTCCATTACTAATTATTTCTGATTTCAGCGGAGAAGCATCCTTCAAAGCATTATATATAATGGCAGGTCTTAGATTTGCATATAATCCTAAAGCCGCTCTAATGCCAAGCAAACCAGCTTCAGGTCTTAGATTCCCAGGTACTGTATCCCATTTAGGTCCACCAACTGCACCTAATAATACAGCGTCGCTGCTCTTACAAGCATCTATTGTAGACTGTGGGAGCGGCACTCCATGTTTGTCTATTGCTATTCCTCCAAGGTCAGCTTCAGTAAGTTCAAAGCTATGTCCATATTTTTCACCAATTAACTTGAGTACTTCTAAAGCTTCTGAAACTATATCCGGACCTATGCCGTCTCCCGGCAGTACAGTAATTTTGTAATTCATTTTATCATCTCCATTCTACTTATGCCAAAAGCCAATACCATACTAAAGCCTACCAAAATACAGTTCTTACAATACTGAATTATTGTAGCCTTCAAATAAAAATCAATTGAATAAATAATTTATTCAACTTTCTCAGTTGAATTATAGGTGCCTAAACTTATTGATAAAAAGTTGAGTCCTTTATTTTATTAATAAAAAAATTTGATAAGTTTAAACACCGTAAAGAGTTGGGTTATTTAGCTTGCTTAATATAATTAATTAAGCCATCCGCAGAAATTATTTCCTGCATAAACTCTGGGAATGGCTGCCCCTGATAGGTTTTCCCTGTTGTAAGGTTCTTTATGATTCCCTTATCGAAATCAACTTCAACCTCATCGCCATCACTTATATCAATTGCCGCTTCAGGACATTCAATAATAGGAAGTCCTATATTTATTGAATTTCTATAAAAAATCCTAGCAAACGTTTCAGCAATAACACATGATATCCCTGATGCTTTAATAGAAATGGGAGCATGCTCCCTAGATGAACCGCAGCCAAAATTCTTTCCAGCCACCATTACGTCACCCTTCTGAACTCTTGATGTGAATTTATCATCTAAATCCTCCATACAATGACTTGCCAATTCTGCAGGGTCTGATGTATTTAAATATCTTGCAGGTATAATTACATCTGTATCAACGTTATTTCCATATTTTATAACTTTGCCTTTAGCATTCATATTTTTGCCTCCTCACACTTTGTAATTGTTCACTTAGCCTATTATTCCAATTCTTCAGGTCCAGCAATTTTTCCTAAAACTGCAGAAGCAGCCGCTATAGCAGGACTTGCCAAGTAAACTTCACTTTCAGGGTGTCCCATACGTCCAACAAAATTTCTGTTTGTAGTAGAAACTGCTCTTTCGCCTTTTGCAAGTATACCCATATGTCCTCCAAGGCATGGTCCACATGTAGGTGTACTTACAGCTGCTCCAGAATCAATGAATATATCAAATAAGCCTTCATTCATAGCTTGTTTCCAAATCTTTTGAGTAGCAGGAATTATGATACAGCGTACATCTTCATGTACCTTCCTTCCCTTCAACACTTCAGCAGCAATTCTCATATCTTCAATTCTTCCATTTGTACATGAGCCAATTACTACTTGATTTATTTTAATATCTCCCACATTATCTATTGTACGAGCATTTTCAGGAAGATGTGGGAATGCAACTGTTGGTTTAATTGAATCTAAATCAATCTCATAAACTTCACAATACTCAGCATCTTCGTCTGCTTTATAAGCTGTGTAATTTCTAGTGGAATGTTCTTTTACATACTCTATAGTCTTTTCATCCACTTCAAATATACCATTCTTAGCACCTGCCTCAATTGCCATGTTAGCAATTGTAAACCTATCATCCATAGAAAGTTCACGGCAGCCATCACCTGTAAACTCCATTGATTTATATAGTGCTCCGTCTACACCTATCATTCCAATAATGTGAAGGATTACATCTTTTCCTCCTACCCATTTGCGAGGTTTTCCTTTCAGCACAAATTTAATTGCTTCTGGAACCTTGAACCAAGCTTCTCCAGTTGCCATTCCTGCTGCCATATCAGTGCTTCCAATTCCTGTAGAGAAGGCACCCAGCGCACCATAAGTACAAGTGTGTGAATCAGCGCCAATAACTACATCTCCTGATACAACAAGTCCCCTTTCAGGAAGCAGTGCATGTTCAACACCCATCTGTCCAACCTCAAAAAAGTTTACAATTCCCATTCTCTTTGAAAACTCTCTGCAAAGTTTTACCTGTTCTGCTGATTTAATATCCTTATTTGGTGTGAAGTGGTCAGGAACTATTGCAATCTTATTTATATCAAACACTTTATCCAGCCCTATCTTATCAAATTCCTTAATAGCCACTGGAGTAGTAATATCGTTTCCTAAAACCATATCTAGCTTTGCTTTAATAAGTTGTCCTGCCCTCACTGAACTCATCCCTGCATGAGCCGCAAGAATTTTTTGTGTCATGGTCATTCCCATTTTAAACGCCTCCTCTTTCCGTTAAAGTCTTACATAAGTTCTATATAAGAATATTATCTATTATATATAAAACCTACTATATTTATAATTTTGTGATATTTTTCTTAGATTTAGCAGAAGCTTGTGCTTCCTCTGAATCTGATACCGATATACTAATTTCATAGCTGTTTATAGGCTATTTTGGAGTCATAATACAGCACTGACCTATAATAAAATACAATGTGATTCTACATTTCAAATGCAAATGAGTATAAGAAACACCTTTTAGTATTGTCTTGTTGCAATTATATATCAATACTAAAAAGTGTTCTTCCTGTTATTTACCGTTATTTTTATTAATTTTGAATGTTTTTTGACGTATTTCTATATTGCATAGGAGTCATTTTCATTTGCTTTTTGAATATGTCATTGAATCTCTGCTGATTTGAAAATCCAACACTATGAGCTATATCTGCCACTTTTAAATCAGTTTCCTCAAGCAACTCACAAGAACGCTTAATTCTAATATTTAGGAGATATTGCATCGGACTAAAGCCTGTTTCTTCCTTAAATGCTCTTGTAAAATAACTGGGACTAAGAAAAACATATCGTGCTATATCAGTAATAGATATTTCTCTTTCATAATTATTTTGAACAAACTGTAAAGCTGATTGCATAAGCTCCTTTATTTTTGGGCTTTTATTTTTTATGCTATTCTCCCATTCAGCCTTCAATGCCCGAGAAATGAGCACAAATAGTTCCATCAGCATTAAATAATTAAGCAAATCACTCCCTAGCTGATCACTTGCTTTTTCCTTCAATATTCTATTTAGCAGCCCTATTATATCATTTTTTTGGCTTACCTTAAGATTTATAAATGCTCCTGAAGCCTTGCCACTTACATAGTTTATAAAATCAGCCAGTGATGTCTCTGATAAATTTTTGTGTGCCTTATTTACAAACTTAAAATATAAAACAATGAAGTCACACCCATGGGCTGACTTTGCATTCAACTGGTGATGTTGATGAGGCTTAATTATAACTATGTCGTTTGAGCCAACTTCAACACTCTGGTCTCCAATTTCAAACAATCCTTCACCCGACTTAATGTATACCATCTCAAATGTTTCGTGAATGCTAAGCCCCTTTGTCCAACGTGTATCACGATAGCGCTCAATAGACTTCATACTTGTGATTGGTATGAAACTTGCCGAGTCTAAAATACCCTCCCATGACTTTGGTATAGTTGTTGATTCCAACTAGAACTTAACCCCCTTTAGTTCTTATACTTTATTCAAACTTCGCACATAAAAAATCTATTGGTGCGGTAGCATTATCAATGGTTTGTTGCCAAAATAATTGCATTAATTAGTAATGGTTCAGCTCAGTATTTTAGCCGTCGCACACATTCACCATCCATGGTTCATAGTGTGCTAAAACCGACATCGTGTTGGTTTTTCGGCAAAAACACTTCGACTCACCAACTAATTCATGCAATTATTTCTAACCCAACTTTCCATTGATAATGCTACCACACCTGATATTACTTGTCTTTAAGCAGTATATTCAACTGCGAAGTTTGAGTTCTTTACTTCTACTTTTGGACCTAGATAGCTCGTTAACCACCTATTTGGTTATTTCGGTTTCCTAAATACCATAGGTTTACTGCTTTTTGCTCCACCTGATGATGTTTTAACATTTAAACTGCCATTAGCTGGCTTTCCATTGGAGCTGCGGTTTGCCGAAGCCTTGCTGTTTGATTTATAATTTGTCGATTGCTTTGCATTGCTGCTATTCTGTCTATCCCCCACAGCTTGTTTGTCATCTTGTTTATGGCTTTTAACGGACTTTCTCTTGTAATCACTTTCTATTCCACGTTTTCTGTTATGACCAGTACTCAATTGTCCTTCTATAGATTTCTTTCTATTGCCTGCTTTCCCATTTTCATCTGATTTATGCTTAAAGCTGGATTTACTATGTGTCTTAACACCACTTGCTGCTGTAGCCTGAGATGCAATTTTATTTTTTGTAGCTTTTTTATACTCAGTCATAACACCATTTTTCATTGCCTTAGGTAATATGGTTATGTTAAGTTCTCTTTCATACTGCTTAATAAATTCAACTTCTTTTTCAGTAACAATAGATATTGTCACACCTGACTTGCCATTTCTACCAGTTCTTCCGGCCCTATGCAGGTATTCCATAGAACGCTCTGGTATATCTAAATTAATTATATGTGTTACACCTTCTATATCAAGTCCTCTGGCTGCAATATCTGTGGCAACTAATATCTGCAGCTTTCCTGATTTGAAGTTATCCATTACCTTCTTTCTATCCATCTTTACATTTGAACCATGTATACTGTCTGCATTAATTTTATGATACTTAAGCTTTTCTGTTGCCTCTTCAATGTCATAACCGCTTCCACAAAATGCAATTGCCTTTTGTGGATTTATCATTCTGATGACCTTTCTCATTACTTCTACTTTCTCACGCTGCTCTGCCACAAAGTAAATATGCTCAATTGTATCAGGAACCTGCATCTTTGGAGTGCTCTTTATCAATAAAGGTTCCTTCATAAATATCTTTGCCCGTTCAATTGTACGTACAGATATACTGGCAGAGCAAATTACTATTTGCCTCTCCTTTAGTGTCGTCTTGATTACAGCTTTTGTCCCCTCAATATAGCTGTCATCAAGCAACCTATCAGCTTCATCTATAATAATAGTTTTTATTGTGTGTGCAGAAATTTTCTTTTTTTGTATTAGTTCAAGTATTCTCCCTGCTGTTCCCACAATTATATGTGGTTTAAGCTTAAGCTTTTCTATTTGCCTCAGTATATTTACATCACCTATAATAGGCGTAGATGTTGCCTTTAAATCCGAATTCTGAGATAGCATTTCTATCTGTCTTTCAACTTGTATAGCCAGTTCATGGGTGGGTACAAGTATAATTGCCTGCATTTCCTTCTTCAGCGTATCTATCTTTTCAAAAAGAGGTAGCAAGTACGCAAGCGTTTTCCCAGTCCCTGTTTCCGACTGTATTATCAAATCCTTATTCTTCTGGGCCTCAGGTATTGCCTTGGATTGAATCTCAGTGGGCACTGTAATATTAACCTTCTTAAGAGCATCAACCAGTGACTTGTTTAGTTCCATACTTTCAAATAATTGTTCCATTTATTCTCCTTTGGTTTTGCCAACTCTGCTTTTTTCTATTTTATCAGCCAATTCATATAAGTAAGTCCAGCGCTCCATTGAATATTCCAGTTGTTCCTCCAATTGTTGCTGCTTTGCTAATAGCTCTTGAAGCTTTTCAAAATCACTAGCCGCCTTATCAATTTCTTCTTGTATCTTCTTCAATTGGCTTTCCTGATTTGCTATTATACTATCTATTTCTTCAAATTCCTTTTGTTCTTTAAAAGTAAACTTGAGCTGTCTCTCTTTTTGTACATGTCTATCAGCTTTACTTTGTGAATTACTGTCTTGCTTAACGTCAGAAGCCTTTTTTGGTATTTCATCAGATTGGACTTGGCTCGTTACATACTCACGGTAATCTGAATAGTTTCCAGCATATTTTTTTATATTGCCGCCACCTTCAAAGGAAAATATCTTTGTCGCTATTCTATCTAAGAAGTATCTATCATGGGATACAGCTATTACTGCTCCTGGAAATTCATCAAGATAGCTCTCTAGTATAGTCAATGTCTGAATATCCAAATCATTTGTAGGCTCGTCTAGCAATAGAATATTAGGTGCTCCCATAAGAATTTTCAGCAGATACAATCTTCTTTTCTCACCGCCTGAAAGCTTTGATATAGGCGTCCACTGAACATTAGGTGCAAACAAAAATCTTTCCAGCATTTGAGATGCACTAATGCTTCCATTCTTTGTTTCGATATTTTCAGCCACCTGCCTGATGTAATCTATAACTCTAAGATTTTGATCCATATCCACATTTTCTTGCGTAAAAAATCCGATCTTGACAGTTTCTCCAATTTCAACTCTACCCATATCAGGCTTAATTTGACCTGTAATTATTCCAAGCAGTGTTGATTTTCCAATTCCATTTTTACCAATTATACCGATTCTGTCATCCCTGAGTAATATATAACTAAAATCATCTAAAACCTTATTTTCACCATATGCCTTTTGTATATTTTCAAGCTTAATAATTTTTCTTCCTAATCTTGAAGCTCCTACTTGTATTTCTACATTGTCATCCTGCATTGGCGAATCAGTTTCCTGTAGCTTTTCAAATCGTTCTATTCGAGCCTTTTGTTTTGTAGAACGAGCTTGAGCACCTCTCCTTATCCATTCAAGTTCATTTCTGAGTAAGTTCTGACGTTTTTTTTCTGATGCTTGCTCTAGCTCTTCGCGTTCGGCTTTCATCTCAAGAAATTTACTATAATTAGCCTGATAACTGTATAGCTTTCCATGATCCAATTCAATAATTCTATTTGCAACTCTTTCGAGGAAATATCTATCATGTGTTACCATAAGAAGAGCACCTTTTCTGGTGTTCAGGTATTTTTCCAGCCAATCTACAGAGTCATTGTCAATATGGTTGGTAGGCTCATCTAATATTAATAATTCTGTTGGATTAATTAACGCTCCCGCCATTGCTATACGCTTTCTCTGTCCCCCTGATAGCGTTGCAACATCAGCACTAAAATCATCTATACCCAATTTTGTGAGAATGGTTTTCGCTTCGCTTTCTATCGACCACGCATTTAAGCTGTCCATCTTGCTCATTAATCCTAATAATAGCTTTTGCAAATTATTATCATCTGGGTTTTGTTCGCTCTTTCTTAGCACAAGCTCGTACTCACGCAATAGCTGCATAATTGGCGTAGGTCCTGCAAAAACCTGTTCAAGCACAGTTGTTCCAGCTTCAAAGGAAGGACTCTGTTCAAGATAACCTACTCTTACACTATTTCCTTTTATTATTCTTCCTGTGTCAGTAGTCTCTAACCCCGCAATTACCTTTAACAAAGTACTTTTCCCTGTTCCATTTATACCAATAAGACCTATTTTGTCCCCATCACCAATTCCTAATGATATATTATTAAATAGAATTTTTTCACTATAGCTTTTTGAAATGCCTTCGGCAGATAAAATATTCAATTTACAATTATGTTCACACCTCCATCACATAAGGCATGAACCTGATCCCCCTTTTTAATTAATTCCATTACTATTGTTAACCAGCCATTACTTCTGGTAAAAAAGTACTATTTTAAAAATACCAAAACCTAATCCTAAAACTTTAATAAATATAATATCAATTATATCATTTATACTGCATAAAAGCTTTAAAATTATAACATGTAAATTTCTAAACCTCATAAAATATTATCTCTTATGTCTTTTAGCATATCCACACTTTTTACATAGTTCTTCAACTGCAGTCCTCGCGGTAAAACCAGAATATATTTTTTTAGCTCTTTCTGAGTTTAATATCTTACTAAGTGGTTCATTAAAAATATTGCCTAACGGAATATTACCTTCGTTATCTAAGCAACAGGGTACAACTGTGCCATCAACCAGAATCCCAAACTGATCTCTTAGACCATAGCAAAATACTCCTTCATTCATTATTTCACTATCCATATCAGGCCATTCAAATTTTTTTGCTAACTGTAAAAACAACTTGTCTTGTAGCTTAATATTATTGCTCTGTCCCAAAGCAGCTTGCAG
The DNA here is from genome assembly GCA_023395575.1 of Bacillota bacterium. Classification (GTDB taxonomy): domain Bacteria; phylum Bacillota; class Clostridia; order Acetivibrionales; family DSM-1351; genus Ruminiclostridium. The sequence continues at coordinate 12,524 of JAEWZA010000061.1, read as the reverse complement.
ACTAAAGTCTATATTAATAGCTCGTTCTATGGCATTAAGTATATACGAATTCAAATAGTTACTGGCATTGATTCCTTCGCTCTCTCCATTCCAAAGCCTCAATTCACAAATTATACCCTTTTTACTTGCCTCTTTTGCGAAATGAATTGTATCAGCCAAATATTCTTGCATATCTAACTGAGTATCATTTGCTTCAAAGCTGTGTAGAGAAATACTCACCTTTCTCAGTGCCGATGCATTAAGCAATATACCTGCATACTTTCTTAACAGCGTCCCATTTGTGGTAATATTTACTTGCAGACCAGTGTTCTTGCAAATCTCAAAAAAACATTCCAACTCCGGATTCAAAAGAGGTTCTCCCATCAAATGAAAATATATATAATCTGTAAATGGTCTCACTTGTGATATAACATGTAAAAACTCTTGTTGGCTCATATATTTTAGCTGTCTTTTTGTTGAAGGACAGAAATTGCAGTTTAAATTACAAATATTTGTTATCTCAATGTAAACCTTTTTATATTTTTTCATTGTAGCTCCCCGATTAGATAATGTCGTTATATCTCCTTACTTATTCCCAGTACCAGGTAATACCTTATTATTAACTAATGATATTTTACACTAAAATAGTTTTATTTGATATTAGAATAATTATCTAGGATGATCCATTACTAATTCAACAAATATCTTGGGAGTACCCCATTTAGATAAGTTTGTACGGAAGTGCCAGTAAACCAGTACTTTAATTTTTATCCTGCAAGACCTATAAAATAATTAGCACAACGTGTTAGACTTATCTCGTTGTGCTAGTTTATTTTTACCTGAGTTTACAGGTAAACTACTTATTATTTTACTGGTAGCGAGTACAACTTAGCTAAATGGGGTACTTGGTTAAAGAAAAAACAAGTAACACAAACTGTTATAATTTGAGCATGGATCACTTCATTTCTGCCTTTCAACTCTAGCACCAGTGAAGCTTGATAAGCTAGTTGTTCTTTGAGAATAAAGACCTTTTATCTTTATATCTTTAATAAATGCAAATAAGTAGGCCCCCTTTTCTATAATATTAGTCTTTTCATTACCATTTATATATACCTGACTAGTATCCTCTGAATTTGTCCAATATTGGTTTATAGCCTTATTAATTCTAGATTCTAAAAACTCAGGATTTTCAAGGTTTCCTTCATTTATCTGTCCATTACCAGCTTTTATTATATATTTCAGATTTTGCTCAATTGTATGTGTTGCGCATAATAACAATTCTTCATCAATACTAAAATTGCTAGAATTATAGTTTTCATAAAATACCATCAAAAACGTTTCCCTAGCCCTATCTATATCTATTTTAACTCCATCTAAGCTTCTATTTCCCGTATCTTCAGCAAATCCATCTGCCAAACCCATTATACTTTGCTCTATATTTATTTCCTGAACTGCCGCATTTACAGCATAGTCCATTGCTTTAGCAATAGCATTCCTCTTATATGTTAAAATAGAGTAATCTGCGATATTTATAAGAATAAAAAAAGCTAAAAGAATGGCACCTAGCCCTATAAAAACTATTCCTAGGCCACCTCCAACCTGGTTTCTATAAATCTTAAAACCATTAAACCAGTTGCTAATCCTGTTGTCTATTCTTTTCAACCCTGCAAATAGCTTTTGCCTTATAAAAAAGCTTATCATTTTCTGAACTGCCCTCCATTCTGGAAAAATCAGTTTCTACATCAGACTGAATATATATGCTGAACACTTCACCTCTATCAAGTACCTCTCCCAAACTATAAGAACTAAGATCTGATAACGTTCCATCTGAATCCAAATTACCACATTTTAATATAATATCCTCATCTTCAAAGGAACTTAGCTTTTGCAGTTTATTCATTAATTCTTCTTTATCTTTAACTGTCATTACACCAGTTAGCATAACCTTATGCGCAACATTGTCAATGGCATTCTTAATATATCTTTGCTTTGTATCAAACTCATAAAAACTCATTGTTTTAAGAAATAAAATTGCAATTAATGGAATGATTATTATAAACGCGTATACCTTATTCATTCTATATGTAAACTCCTTTATTATAGGTACATTTATATTGGTTTCTTGGTAATCAAAGAAGCACCTCGCTGGTATAACATTTATTATTGAGACTATACCAAGGAGAAGTCTTTGAACCGTAATTAATCTCGCCAATACTCTGCACTTAAATGAAACTCCCTATGACTCTTCGCTGCTTGTATTTGAGTTCATGCTTATTTCAATTAGCTGTAATATTATCATTTAGCAGCTTTACAGTATGGAATACTTCACCACCAGTGTCAGATATAAGCTCTGATACTGGAAGAACTGTTCCAATTACAAGTGCAACACATATTGCAAACATAATAATTGCAATAATTATATTTTTCATTTTTATTTTTGATAGACAATTATAAAATTGTACATGCTCTCCTTCCTTATTAGAAATGGTTTTTTGTAACTGAAATCACACCATATTGGTCCAATCCCTTTTTCGAGTTTTCGCTATCTAACCGTGCTGCTTAATGAATTAATTTCTGTATCTATTGTGTCTACCTGCGCTTCTGCCTTAACTCCATTTTCTCTTCCGTGTTCTGCAAGAGGTATAATTACTGAAATTAATAGTGCCATTGCTATAGCGAACATGGCTATTGAAATAATAATTTTTTTCATTTTTATAATTCTCCTTTTAATTTAATATATTTTTTTTACCTTCAGTTCATCAACTTACCCACTCTTGTAATTGACGCCTGACCCTTTAAAATAGCATTATCTCCAGTACTCTCTCCACGCTCAAATATCGGAATGACCACTCCAATAATAAGAGCCAGCCCAATAGATAACATTGATATTGCAATTATAATTTGCTTCATCCTTCCACTCTCCAACCTAAAATTTAGATTTTTTAAACAAATTCGAATGCTTTGTAAACCATATTCAGCATCGGATCAAGCATTAATCTAGCTAATTCATATACAATGGGAACTATACATAAAAATGCTACCAAATCAATAAAATCAATACTTTCTTCAGCTGTAATAATCATCTGCTCATCTCTTTCCATGGTTTCTCTATCCAATATCTGAATTGCCAACTCTTTATCTGACATACTGTATATTTCCAAAATATTAGCCATCTTTGACAATCCTTTTATATTTCTGCTCTTTAAATAATCAAATGCGCTCAGCTTATTGAATTGAAACATAGTTGCAAACTCATTCATGTATTTAGAAAATATCTTAGAGGATTTTGTCAATTCATTAATTATATCTATAGTTTTTATGCCATCTACTCTTGCTAGAAGTTCAAAAATATACTCTAGCTTTATTATTTCTTTTTTGTAAATACAGCCTCTAAGAAGCCACTTAATAATCAGGAAAAGTTCTGGTAGGAAGGTTGCTGCTATAATAATGATTATATAATATTCATTAAAAGTCCTTATTTTTTCTATTTCCGACCGTGACTTCAAAAACCAATCTGTTTTTTCTTGAAGAGTTTGGACATCCTCAGTATTTATATATTCCCCCATCTTATTTTCAACTAAATTATACTTTTCTACGCTATTTGCTTTAGAAAGCTTCTCTTCTCCTATCCCCTCTAATATTTCCTTGTATAGTTGATATTTCTCTGGATTATATGAATTATCTTTGGAAATGATACTCTTCTCTTCTGCATATGCTGTAATAAGCTTTATTTGATTAATTTTGTTGGTATAACCCATTACAATTACTAGAAGTGTACACAAAAAAATACATCCTATTTTTAGAAAGTACAGTTGCTGTAGGCTGATTCCGGACTCGCTAAGCTCTAATATTTTTATTATAAATTTATTGAGGAAAAATTCTTTGTTTCTTGCCAGATAATTTAATAATTTGCCTAAAAGCCCTTTCGATGAAATGTTTTCTAACATATCATGTACTTCTTGATATTTTTTAGTTTTTGCATTATTTATGCCTGTAATTGGTTTCAATTTATTAATAACGATCCCAGATACAATCATAGACAGCCCTATTGCAATTAAAGTTACCGTAATAATTTCATTCATGATGTACACCCATGCACTGTACCCAGCATAAAAACCCAATTGAGTTTTGCATAGATATCCTCACCTTCCTTTCATGTCATTCTACAAATCTCATTCTCAAGCTACTTGTCAGTATAAAGCTTTTAGAACATTGCTTCAGGCAGAGTAATAGCATATTAATCTCTTTCTTTTAACACTATATTTTCCTACATTCTTCTCAAAGTTCTCACAATTAATAATGCCATTACTGAAAATATCATTACTTTTGTAAATGCTGCTGTTGTATCATAATAAGACCAAGCACTAAACCCCAAAATCATTTTATTTAGTAATATAATTGATGGCAGGCTGAAAATACTTGTAAGAATCACAAAGACTTCATACCATATGAGCCTTTTATTTTTCTTCTTTTCAATATTGTTGTATCTTGTAATACTTCTGCTCAACTTATACAGCTGTGCAATAAGTTCTCCCCCATTTTCCCGATAATTTAAAATTAACATAACAAATATGTTGAACCAGGTGTCATTAACTCTATCTCTAATTGCACATAAGCTTTGGTTTAAATCACTGCTGTCTGATGCACTTAGAATTATCCTTCCTAAAGCTTTATTTGTTCTCTTGCCACATTCTTGTAATGCAGGCTTAACTCTATAATGCATCATAAAGGAACTTCGAAAGCTATCAATAAGTAACGGAATCTTTAATCTAATACTATATTTCATATAGTCTACTACCAATGTAAATATGTAATAAGGCAGCATTATACAAAGAGACGCAGTAATAACCCTTGTGTACCAAAGGTTCAGTCCCCCGCTTATCATTAAATATAAGATAATTCCTGAGCAAGGCAGCAAAAGCGATAAAAGAGCAACTATTCCTCGCTGTATAACAGTCTCCAGCATAAAATAGGACATTGCTTCACTAAGCTTTTTGGAAAGTACTCTAAATGGAAATCTATTTGTAATAAGTTCAATATACTTTATATATCTAACAATATTAACTACTCTTAACTGCCTTTTATTTTTTGAAAATGACTTTTTATATATAGAAACATACAAGCCTGATAAAATCAGAAGAGAACCTACCAAAACCATTGACAGGTAAAGCTTATTGCTTAAAATAGTATCTTGTAGCTGAAGAATATATGCTATTATTTGTTGAGATATATCCTTGAGAAAGGTTTTTGTTAGAATATTATTGAAAATACTTTTCCCCATATCATTTGTAATATTTTGAGTTACATTTTGCATAAGTTATTTCTCCCTGCTAAATAACTAGTGTCTTATTTGATAATGCCTGTTTCTATTGAAATGTCATTATCGACAGTTAATTTATGTTAGTTTTGTTCTGATACGTACTGCTCTAAACAAAATAATTCACGAAGTTTATCTACATCTGCTTTCGTCATTTCATATTCCATACTGGATATTATCTGCTCTTCTGATAACCCATCTGGGTTTGACCAGTACTTGCCTGATATTTTATCAAAAACGAAAAGATCATTTATTTGAAATGACATACTGCTTTCATCAGCCAAAACCTCAGACACTTTATATACATATCTTTGTCCTGTTTCTCGATCTAGTTTTATATGTACTACTAAATCAACTGCATCTGCCACATCAAACTGTGCTTCTCTAAAATCAGTATAGTATCCTGTCTGCATTAAAAGCTGTCTCAGATCATGAATCATTCTTCTTGTACTTGATGAATGGAAAGTAAATAAACTCCCCCTTGCCTGTCTTAGCATTGCCTTTATCATTTCAAAAGCCTCATAGGAATTTCTAACTTCACCGTATATAACTATGTCTCGGTTCAGTCTAAAAAATATTTCTGTGATATCAGAGGGTTTAAAATCTCTTGTATATTGCAATTCAACAATATTCTTTTGAGGGTAGTTTGAGGAAATATTTAGTTCATGAATATTTTCTGCTAGACCAATACTAATGTCTGAGTCTAGCTGCTTTATGATTAGTTCATCGGCAGCTGTTGTTTTTCCTGAGCCCTGTTCCCCTATAATTGCTACGTTTCTTCTTCCTTTACTGGCAAGCAGCTCAATAATTTTTGAAATCCTATCCTCAACAAAATTATTACGATACTTAACTAATTGGGCTTTCGAAGCAAACAGTCGTATGTTTACTACATAATATTTTGATAACGGAGGCCTTAAGGCTGTAACTCTTGCGCCATTATTTAAAATGGCATTTATTAATGGTGTGCCTGCATTCATTTCCTCAAGAGCTGTTGATGTCAACCTATTTTCTATAATTTTTCTATAGTTATCCTCATTTTTAAATATAAAATTGGGGTTGGGAATATGTCTTTTAATTCCGTTATATTGAATCCAGATATAATCTCTTCTAGTACATGCTACTTCGTTCAAGCGTGAATCAAATATTAATTCATCTAATATCCCATAGCCATATACCTCCTGATATATTATTTGCGTTAATTTCTGAAGCTTCACATCATACTCATCATGATGGCTAATTGAGTATTTACTTAAGTAATTCATTATTTCATTGTCAATGGGCTTGCTAATATAGCGGTTATGCCCGCCAGTATATATATTTTCAAAATAATCTATATGATATTCTTTTATAAGCATATCAATATTATCTGAGTTTATAATTCCCATCTTTTCAATCAATAAAAAATAAATACTGTTTTGCATAAACTCTCTTGCTTGAACACTTCCATCAATAGCCATTAACTTTTGCAATTGTCTTGCTTCCTCTAGATAACCTGCTTTGCTTTCATGGATATCCCGAACCTCGTTAAGTCCATTTATTCTCAATTCCTCTTCAATACAAGCCATCAGCTCTTTTAGACACAAACTCTGCATTATCTTCATGCTCTTTCCCTCCATACCGTAGCTGCTTTAGTTTTCTTAAGGTGTATTTCAAATCGCATATGTACCTTACAGATGAATCTTTTACTAATCCCTCTTGAGGTAGTAGGTTTAATGCCTCTAAAATATATCTTGAGACACAATTTATAGAGTCATTGCAGCTGGTTTCATGTTGAGGATATAAGTGTAGGCTATCTCTATTTTTCATTTCTTGAAGCTTTTCACAGTAGTCAAAAGTAAAAACATTTTTTAATGAATACCTTCGTTTAATGTCACTCACTTTTGGGTAAATATTTCTGTATTTAGACACTATATATAGTGTTTTTTTATTGTTAGGTAACTGTATATCATCTGTACAATATAATTTTTTCATGCTCTCATTATCCTGCACAAAAAGTCTCACTACGATATCAGCCCTATGCATAACAAAGTCCGTTAGAGTACTTCCACTTCCAGATACAGTATCAAATATAATAATATCAAAGCTATTCTGCAGCCTCTTAAATAGTTTATTGTATTCTTCTATATATTTTTTGATATATGAATTTGTTGTACGATAGCTTCCTAAAAAGTAAATACCATTACTTTGAGGAACTATTCTAGATAGTATATCTGATTTATCCTCTTCAAAAACTTTATGATTGACCAGCTCCTCTAATCCTACAGCAGAAATTTCCATTCCAAACACCCCATACAATGCACTATAATTTAAGTTCAAGCAACAAACTAATATTTTAAAATCATTTCGTGCTATTTTTTTAATTTTATTTGCTATTAAATATGATACTATCGACTTTCCAGTTTTTTTGTCATCTGAACATACAGCTAAAATTTTGCCCATGTATACCTCCAATCCCAACTAAGGGCTATACTGTTTTAAAGCAATACTAGTTTATCAATCTCTAGTACTATTATCAGCTTTCTGTGCTTCATCACAATAGAGCTCATATATCAACTGCCCTGACATAGTTGCAGAATATATTTTCTGCCTATCCTCTTCATCAAGAATCAGCTCCATATAAGCTGTTTTTGTATTCATTGATGTTTTTGAATCAAGAGAGTTTCCCATCTCGTCCAAAACATCCTCCACTTTTACTTTGTACAGAATGGTTTCAACTACAGCACTTGACTCCTTTTTTAATCTTATGTCAACATATGAGCCCTTTTTAATTAGATTAGCCAACCTCTCCTCTATGCTCATTGGCAATATAATTATTCTATCATCCTCCTTGAACCAAGTATTTTTTGAAACTAAATCGCTATCCCTTATATAATCATTTCTCTTAATATCTGATTTAGCTCTTTTACCTATAATTTGATCTATATTTATTGCTATTGAGCTATTTGAAGCAGATTTCTGTACGTCTTTCATCTTAAGCTGATTTTCTTGAATCACAGTTCCCTGCTCTATATCCACGGCTGCTACAGGAACTAAAATGTGCTCTTCTGAATCTAATGGATATTTTTTTAAAATAAAAGTGAATATTATTGTATTCAGAATTAAAAATATTCCAAAACATATAAGTGTTGTCTTAATAATTAACCTTTTGCTCATATTAACCTCTCTGCCACATTTAGGGCATAATTATAGTAGTTTTTCGTGAAGGTACGCAAACACCTTCGCAATTTTATCTTAACCCAACAAGCTCCTCACAATCGACTTTGAGATGTAACTACCTTAGAAATCAGTTTACTGAATACAAAGCGGCCTTCTTTCCTATTTTTCTTTGAAATTGTATTGGATATGATATTTAGAATTGATTTGTGAAACTTATCATCAATTGATTTTTGAAAACTTAAAGCTTCTCCAAAAAAGCTATACATCCATTTTATATATACCTTTTGTTCATACGGAACCTTAAAAACCTTCGCATATGCAATCAACTCTTGTAACTCATTAGGTATATCATTAGTCAATAGTGTACCTTGCAAAATACTACGTGGACTTAATTCCCCAGAGCAAAATTTATTGATGATAAAGGATGTCCTTGAACTGGATTTTCTGGCTAATTCATCTGACTTCATTACTTGATTTATTTCATATAAATTAAAAGGGTTCATATCCGAAACTATGAAAATGTGATTAGAATATTGTTCTAGAGCTTTCAAGAATTTTATGTCAACATCTATAAATATATGTGAAAAGCTTTGTTGAAGCTGTCCTAACTGTCTATGAAGTATTAAATTGTCATAAAGAATTTCATCTTTTAGGTCGTTGAAATTGATATAATATAAATTTGAAGTTACTTTAGATATGTTATTAGAATGTATTTTCTCTTTATTGTCTGGCTTATTTGTGTTTTTTAGAAATATACTATCTCCAAGCCTTGCTGTTGTGCTCAAATCAACTATACATACTCGTGTTGGCCCCCTTGCCAAACACTCAGCCATTGCAGCTGTCATTGTTGATATTCCTGTTCCTTTAGCTCCGGTAATAGTTATAATTTGGGTAAACCCTAAAGACTTTTTCGTTTCTAGTATATTTTTTCCATCTAAAATATAATAGCGTAAGCTGTATTGCCTTAATTCTTTCATTAATATGCCTGCACTCTTATATCTTAATCCCGGATTGGGATGTATACACTTTCTCAATATTTCGTATAATTCGGGAGATATTTCATGTGCATAGCTTTCATTCTGAAAATCTTTTATTGAAGACAGCGGATCTAATCCCGTTAATAATTGAATTATTGTTATTCCCAGTGAATAAATATCACTTGACCTGCTTATTCCATTTCCAATAAATTGTTCTGGTGCTGCGTAGCCCTTAGTTCCAATAAAAGCAGTTTCATATACTGTTTTGCTGCCAGCGCCTGACTGCTCATCATTTACTTGTTGGTCATATACCATCCTATTATCTGAAACAAGACACATTTCAGCTTTACTATAATAATCTCCTATGTTATTATCTGATGCTTTTCCAACCTGAGTTGTAAGGCTATCTATTTTCCCAGGCATCAATGCAGATATTCCAAAATCAACTATTTTCACAAAACCTTCTTTTGTCAAAATTATATTATGGGGCTTCATATCTCCATATATAATAGCATTCGGCTTTTGGGTATGTATGTATTCTAGAACACTGCAAAGCTGTATAGCCCAGTCAATGACAATTGATTCCTCAAATTTTCCTTTTTCATCTAGTACCTGTTTTAAGCATACACCTTCTATATAATCCTCTACAATATAAATCTTATCTTCATCTTCATACAAGTCACAGATTCTAGGCAATGCTGGATGATTCAGACGTTTCAGAATTTCTGGTTCGATATAACCGCTTATAGAAGTTTTCCTGCCTTTTATAATCTCTTTAACAGCCCAAAAATTACCTAAAACAATGTTCTGAGCAAGAAATACATCCCCACAGCCCCCATGCCCTAAATTCCTTATGTATTTATACTTTGAATAAAAAGAATCCTGCACAATTAGTATCCTCCATAGTTTATTTGGGAAGTGATAAAATTTGATAATGAAATAATCCATATAATGATAAATAATAGCTTCTCTGAAATATAAGAATATAATATATATAACAATTGGATAATTTTTAGAAACCTTACTAAAAAAACATTTAAAAGAAATGACTGACTAAAAATACTGCCAGCAAAATAAATTATACTCCATTTTATTTATTATTGCAATAAAAATTTCATACTATTACAAAATTTTCTTAAACACCTTCAAGATTAAAGTCAGGGATATATTGTGAGTCTGCAGATTCTCTGTCCTGAACGTAGCCTTCTTCAAGTCCTAATTTATATAAATGATTTATTACCCTATCATATTCCTGTCTGGTTATAGGTCTGTTAATTTCCGGGTGCTTCTCCGCTTCAAAATACGGTGTATATTGGCTCATTAGAGAAATATATACATATTTAGGTAAATTTTTACTTATCCAATCCAAAATTTTCATACTTTCTTTTGTGTGTCCAGGAAGTATTAAATGTCTGATAATCAATCCACTTTTAATAATTCCTGCTTCGTCAAGCACAGGACCTCCAACCTGTCTAAACATCTCTAATACAGCCTCCTTACTTACCTCAGGATAATCACTTGCTTTGGAATATTTAAAAGCGGTCGTTTCATAATAATATTTAATATCTGGAAGGTATACATCAACTAGTCCCTCCATTGTTTTTAATGTTTTTACTGACTCATACCCATTTGTATTATATACCACTGGTACGTTCATTTTTCCTCTTTTCTTTAATGAAATTAAAGCCTGTCTTATGGCTGCAGTATAGTGAGATGGATTTACAAGGTTTATATTGTGAGCACCTTTATCTATCAGCTCAATAAATATTTGCTCGAGCCTTTCAATAGAAATTACTTTTCCATAATTCTTCTGACTTATATCAAAATTCTGACAATAAATACACTTGAGATTACAACCTGAAAAGAATACTGTTCCAGAGCCTGTTGTTCCACTAATACAAGGCTCCTCCCACATGTGTAAAAAAACCTTCGCTACTTTTGGCAGCTCTGGCACACCACAAAACCCTAAACCTTTATCTCTATTGACACCACATTGTCTTGGGCATTGGTTACAAATCTCAATCATAAATATACTCTCCCATATGTTTTTAATAATTTGCTTCAAATTAAAGTATTATCCTATCAAACAAGAAAATTAGCTCAGCTTTTTAGTGCCAAAAAATTTTCTTCCTTTGTCAGGAACTCACCTATTTTTCCTTCGACTAAACACATTGTATTAACTTCGTACTCTTTTAAGGACCCCCGAATTGGAGTTTGCTTGTTTAAAATATTCTTGCATACACATTTAAGTTTAGAATTACCAGTACTTTTTTAGCAATCTTATACATTTACATTTTTATATTCTAAATAAAAGTCATTATGTGGCTGAATAACGCAACTTTATACATACACATTCTGGTAAATTCCGAGATTATATTTACTTTCCTAGTAAATAAAAATATAATAAGTCTTAAGAATACAATAGTCAATACCTATGGAGGAAATTCTGATGCAGCTTGATACCGTTGCTTACGCTGAACGTAAAAGCCTATTACCTAAAAATATATTTTTAGCATCTATATATATAATCGTACTGATTTTAATTATAGCAGGCATTATATCATTTATATCTGCCTACAAGATAACTCATCCAAGCAAATTAGAGACACCACAAATCACCTCTAATATTGCTCCAAACTACAAAAACATCAGCTTCTATACTGGTGAAAAAGAAGAGAAAATTAACGGTTGGTTTTTCCCTTCAGGCACCTCAAAAACTACTGTTTTATTAGTTCATGGATATGGTAAGAATAGACTTCAATTTGATGAAGATACCTTCAAATTGATTTCTCGTTTAATAAATGAAAATTTGAATGTCCTTGCTTTTGATTTAAGAGGTTCTGGAAATTCTTCAGGTTCAATAGCAACCTTTGGGAAAAACGAGACTACAGATGTTCTTAGCTCAATAAAATATTTAAAACAGCAAGGGACTGATAAAATAATACTTATGGGCTTCTCAACAGGTGCTTCATCCTGTCTTTCAGCCGTAGCCGAAAGTCCTTATAAAGATAGTATTATAGGAGTAATAGGTGATAGCCCCTATTCCAATGTTAATAACTATATAGACTATGCTATTAATTCAAGCAGCTTTATTG